>CAZCWE010000010.1:0-8212 GCA_964502285.1 uncultured Spirulina sp.
ACCAGGAAGCACAAAGCCCAGGTGATTAATAAACCCTGTTCCACGCCGACGGGGAGGCCGCCGAAGAGATGCCCCAAGAGCAGGATCGGGACGAGGGGCGTGAGGACTTTCGTTTCGAGGCGGTTAAAACAAAAGGCTTCTTTGAAATAAATTCCGGTGAGGGCGGCGAAGGTGAAGCCCACACCGAGAATCAGGATCGGGTGATGGTAGAGGGCGAGGGGCAGGGGTTCGGGTTGGGTGAGGGCGATCGCACCTGCGGCTACCGTACCAATTCCCCAAAAGACTTGTAAGGCCCGATGCAAGAGCCGCAGATAGATATGAATAAACCACAAACTCACCCCCAACCCCGCCGTAAACAGGGCGAACAAAACCGTCACCACCTGCCACAACAAGGGGCTAGGCGTTTGGGTATAGACCAACAGCGTACCCAGGGCAAAACTCAGGGCCGCCACCGCTAACCCGCCTCGGTAGATCTTCACTTCGCGCCGATCGTGTTCGGTAATCGTAAACTCGCCAAATTGGCCTTGGTAGATCATGGCTTCGGGGGATGGTTGCATTGAAACTCCGAGATTTGGATGATTGAGTGGACTATATTGAGTTGATTATAATGAGCGGCATACCTTGTCGTTGGTGAGCATTATGGTTCAAGCGCCACGATCACCTCAACTGCTTTATCCTGATTCGGATGGTCAACCGATGGCTGAAAATACGGTTCAGTATGATTGGATTGTCCGCCTCGTGGCAAATCTGAAGTATTTATTGCGCGATCGCACCGCCTTCGTCGCTGGTGATTTGCTTTGGTATCCTGTCCAGGTCACAGAGCCGCCGGTTCCGTGCCAAGCCCCCGATGCGATGGTGGCGTTTGACCGTCCTCCCGGTCGGCGCGGCAGCTATAAACAATGGGAAGAGGCGGGGATTGCGCCGCAGGTTGTGTTTGAAATCATTTCGCCGAGCAATACCCCCCTGGAAATGCTGAAAAAGCTCGATTTTTATCGCCAGTATGGGGTGCTAGAGTTTTACCTCTACAATCCCGATCAGCCCGATTTTATGGGGTATGTCCGCTCTAGTGTTGACCATGATTTTGAGAGCATTATGCCCCTGTCTCTGCCCTGGTCATCGCCGCTTTTGGGGATTCAGTTTACCTGGTCAGCGGCAGGGTTGGCGGTGTTTCATCCCGATGGGGAGCCGTTTAAAGATCCCGGCGATATACTCGCAGAACGGGATGCAGCGCAGGCGGAACGGGATGCGGTACAACGACAGCGCGATCGCGCCTTTGCCAAATTACGAGAGCTAGGCATTGATCCCAGCACCTTGGACGGCGACCTCGATGCCTGAGTCCTGTGAACCCTAGCGCACTTGGGCGAGGCGGTGGACTTGGTGTTCCACTTCTGCCCAGAGGGCGCGGTTGTGGGGGTCGGTGCGGAGGGCTTTGCGCAGGTAGATTTTGGCTTTAGTGGCGTGGCCTTGGTCGATTAGGGATTTGCCCCATTGATAGTAGGCGATCGCTTGCCATTGCCGCACCTCCGGATCATCCGGCAACCGAATCGCCAAGCCTTCGATCAACGCCACCGCCCGCGCAAAGCGTCCCTTGCGCAGCAGGGGTTGCAGATTTCGGTAGGCCTGGCGTTTAAGCTGCTGATCCTGTTCCGATGGGGCTGATGGTGCGGCGAAGTCGGGTAAGGTCTGCGCCTGGAGTAACTGCTCGTAGGCGTGGGTCAACTCCACGAACTTAGACTGCACCGCTGCGGGATCGTGGGGGTGCATATCGGGGTGATACTGACGCGCCAATCGACGATAGGCCGCCTTAATTTCGGGCAAGGGCGACCCCCACTCCAGCCCTAAAAGTTGGTAGCACGCTGCTAAATCCACCGGTTTAATGGCACAGAATAACGGGTTAACTGCTACAGAATAACACCGCGATCGCCCAGATCCCGCGAGATCATTCCCCCTTCGCCTCAGCACAGGGGAACAACGCAGCCGCGCCTATTGCACCACCAACACGGCACAGGGCGCGTGGTGAACCACATAATTGCTGACGCTGCCCATCACAATTTCCGTGAGTCCCGTCCGGCCACGACGACCCACCACCACAAGATCCGCAGACCAATCCTTGGCCAGTTTGCAGATATAGTGGCTCGGTTCTCCTTCTTTGACGCTCACCTCGGTGCTCACGCCCTGTTCTTCAAGGGCGGCGGCGATCGCTGTCAGTTCATCCATTAAGCGATCGTGCTCCGCCCGCACAAGCGTTTGAGACTGTTCAAACAGTTCCGGCGAATAGGAACTGCCATACATCCCCAAGCTGCCGCTGGCAAACACATTAGACGCAGGCGGCAGCGGATCGCTCATGCCATGGCACAGCATCAATGTGCTGTTGTGTAATTTCGCCATCTGCACGGCTTGGGCCAAGACTTGCGGGTTTTGGTGTTTGGGATCGAGGTCTAACGCCACCAAAATGTGTTTAATCGGGGTTGGCATCGTGTCCGTGAGTGCGATCGCTTGCCCTTGACTGTCCATAGCATCCTCCAAAAGAATGGGTGAGGAGCAAAATCAGGAATGATGCTAACGAAGAACAGCCCTGCTTTCAGCGGGCCCCATTCGGATCACCATTTTCTTCGGCTCAACCCTCTCGATTTGCTCTTTCTTCCATGATCTCACAGGGGTTTAGGACATCTCGTCTTTTTGAGAGAAAAATTCACGATGACCCGCCACCCGCGCCCCAATTCAGGCTATCCGTTAGGGTGATGCGTCGAACTCGGCTCGGAGCTGCTGCACTTGAGCCAAGGTTAAACCGGTTAATTCTGTGAGTAAATCATCGGTTAAGCCCCGTTGAATGCCTGCGATCGCTACTTTTTTCAACCCCTGTTCAATACCCTGTTCAATACCCTGTTCAATGCCCTCGGCTTTCCCTTGGCGATGGGCGGTATCGATGGAGTTTTGTAAATCGCGGTAATATTTCAGACTATCTTGGTACGATCGCACCTGTTCCGGGTTGAACTGGGCAATCTCGGCCACCTCAAAAAGTTTGGTGAATACATCCTCTTGTAGCGCAGGGGGAATCGTTTGGATTTGGGTTAGGTTGCGCAACACATAAAGCCACTTTTCAAATCGTGTGTTCAGTTCCTCTAGAGTTTTTGTGAACTTGGGCATCTCTAGATAAATAAATGTCAATTTATCGTAGAAAACCTGACAGGTTTCAATATCTGTCAGTTTGACATCATAGCGATATTTGGTGGGATCATGGCGATCCGCTTCAAAGACAAAATCCAACAGTGCGATCGCATAGACCGCCTTGAGTTGATAATTCCAGGGGCCTTTAATCGCCTGCTCCTGAATGGGAAACGTGGCATAGTAAACCGTGCGGTCTTTAAAAAAGTCCTGCTGACTCTTTTGCAATTCCACAATAAACTTTTCGCCCCGCTCATTTTCACAATACAAATCAAAAATGGCTTTACGATCGAGGCTTGTTGTTCCTAATTGTTCGTTTTCAATATAGTTGATTGATGTGATTTCACCCTGCTCATCCTTCAGCAGTTCATTGAGAAAGTCCAAAAGCAAATCTTTGTTCGGTTCTTCCCCAAAGATTTTTTTAAAGCCGTAGTCCGTGAAAGGATTGATGTATTTTTCTGCAAAGTAGTACATCGGCTGAATTAGAGATGAGAATCATATGCTCTACCATAACCGGCCCTGATGCAGAGTGGAAAGCGATCGCTATTTCGTAGCCCTTGATACGGTGCAGCACCGGGGTAGCACCCTACACTACGGGGCAATCATTCAATGCGTCTCTAGGGTTCCGGTTTTATCGTCACACCGTAAAACGTCTGGACCGAGAGAGACAGGTTATCCACCCTTAAAATGTCGATAACCCCACGGCGGGATAAAAGCCCGGGAGAACAGCGTAATTCAGCAAAGGTGAATTACGAGTTCTTCCGGGCTGATTGTCTTGCAGCGAATCCCTACATCGGAGCAGATCCATGACAGACTCAGCCTTTCAACCTCCCGACGGGCAAAGCGAAGCCCAACGCGCCCTAGGGATGGAACAAAACCTTCCCCTCACCGGCTGGCAGCAGGAAGTGAACCAAGGCTTAGAATTTGGCCTCGAAGCCGCCACTAGTATTCAAGACCGCACCATTTCCACCTTTTCGCGGGGTGAATTGCCCCACTACGCCGGGATTAACACCTTCATGAAGGCCCCCTATCTCGAAGACGTGCGCCAAGTGGGAAATTATGACGTGGCGATCATCGGCGTGCCCCACGACTCCGGCACTACCTACCGCCCCGGCACTCGTTTTGGCCCCCAAGGCATTCGCCGCATTTCCGCCCTCTATACCCCTTACAATTTTGAATTTGGCGTTGATTTGCGCGAACAAATTACCCTCTGTGATGTGGGGGATATTTTCACAATTCCTGCTAATAATGAGAAGTCATTTGATCAGATTTCCAAAGGTATCGCCCATGTGTTTAGTTCTGGGGCATTTCCAATCATTTTAGGGGGAGATCATTCGATTGGATTTCCTACGGTGCGGGGAATTTGTCAACATTTAGGCGATAAGAAAGTGGGCATTATTCACTTCGATCGCCATGTGGATACCCAAGAAAGTGACCTTGATGAACGGATGCACACCTGTCCTTGGTTCCATGCCACCAACATCGCCAATGCCCCCGCGAAAAACCTGGTGCAGTTAGGGATTGGGGGCTGGCAAGTGCCGCGCCAAGGGGTGAAGGTGTGCCGTGAACGAGCCACGAATATTCTCACCGTCACGGACATTACCGAAATGGGGCTGGATGCGGCGGCGGATTTTGCGATCGCTCGCGCCACCGACGGCACCGATTGCGTCTGGATTAGCTTCGATATTGACTGCATCGATGCGGGCTTTGTCCCCGGTACAGGCTGGCCCGAACCGGGCGGTTTATTACCCCGTGAAGCCCTCTACTTATTGAAGCGGATCATCCGTGAAACCAAGGTTTGCGGCATGGAAGTCGTGGAAGTTTCGCCGCCCTACGATGTGAGTGATATGACCGCATTAATGGCAACACGGGTCATCTGTGACACCCTCGCCCATCTCGTTGTGTCCGAACAACTCCCTCGCCCAGAAACCCCCAGCTATATCCACGCAGAATCCCAAGTTGTGGATCAACCGTGGCGTTAGCCCCATCGTCAGGGTTGGTGATCCTGCCAGCCCTGATCTGTTTGATCACGATACCGGAGCAACCTCAAAATGTATCGACTTTACGATTTTTTGCCCTCAGGAAATGGTTACAAAGTCAGGCTCCTATTACGTCAGCTAGAAATTCCCTTCGAGCACATCGAAAAAGATATTATTGCCGGAGAAACTCGCACCCCTGACTTTTTAGCCATTAACTCCAATGGGCGCATTCCCGTACTCGAAGTAGCACCGGGTCAATACCTGGCCGAATCCAATGCCATCCTGTTTTATCTCAGCCAAAATACCGCATTTTTCCCCGATGATCCTTGGCATCAAGCCCAGGTGATGCGCTGGCTTTTCTTTGAGCAATACAGCCATGAACCCCATATCGCCACGTCTCGTTATTGGTTGCACAGCCTCAATCAAGGCGAAAAATTTCGGGAACAACTCGACCAAAAACGCCCCTTGGGATATGCCGCATTGCAGGTGATGGAAGACCATTTGAAAACCCATACATTTTTTGTCAATGAGGCGTATTCCATTGCGGATATTGCTCTGTATGCCTATACCCATGTGGCCGATGAAGGTGGGTTTGATTTATCGCCTTTTACGGCAATTCAGCACTGGTTAACGCGGGTTAAAGCTCAACCACACCATTGTTTGATTACTGACGTGATGTGATGTTTTTGATGTTTCTCAAAGGTGATGGGATGTTTTTGAAAGGTGATCGGGATGCATGAAACAGACATGACCAAGGCATTGATTATTACCGTGCGGGATTGGTTTGACAATCAGCCGGATGCGCCCAATATTGAAGCGATTCATTTAATCGTCGGGCAGTTCACCTGTGTCGAACCGGCTAGTTTAGAGTTTGCGTTTGCTGCCCAGACTCAAGGCACGTTTTTAGAGGGGGTGCGCTTGGTGATGCAAGAAACACCGCTGATTGCCTTTTGCCACTCTTGTCAGGCGGAGTATTCACCCCACATTGGGCTGCAATATTCTTGTCCGACCTGTCAAGCTCCGATGGAGGATATTCGGTCGGGTCGTGAGTTGAAAATTGATCGGATTGAATATTCAAAGAGGGGTGAAGCAGAGGCGATCGCATCCTCCACCTCCGGCCCAACCCAGTCAACCCACAACACCCCTTAACTTTTGTGCGAACCCGTCCAAATGATTCCAGATTATGAGGTATTGCCATGCACCAAACCTTTGACGCTGCCCTTGAACTCAATCTCCTCCACGCCAACCAGGCTGGGGCAGACCACAACCGTGAACATTTCGATCGCTGGGGTATTCATTGTCTCAATCTCATGAGTAGTCCCGGCGCGGGGAAAACAGAGTTACTCGAACGTACCTTGGCAGCTCTCAATGCCGAATTAAAAATGGCGGTGATTGAGGGCGATATGACCACGGAATTAGATGCCGATCGCCTCCGAAAATATGATGTGCCGGTGATTGCGATTAATACCGGGCGTGCCTGTCATCTCGATTCCAAAATGGTGGCAGGGGGGCTGCATCAACTCTCCCATGACTATGATCCGACAACATTTAATTTAGTGTTTGTGGAAAATGTGGGCAACTTGGTTTGTCCGGCAGAGTTTGAAGTGGGAGAACATGCCAAAGTCGCGCTTTTAAGTGTGACCGAAGGGGAAGATAAGCCGTTGAAATATCCGTTGATGTTTCAGGAGGCGGATTGTCTTTTGGTGACCAAAATGGATCTCGCACCCTATTTAGAGTTGGATCTTGAAACGCTAGTAGCCAATGTTCGCCAGATGAATCCCCGCGCTGCGATTATTCCGGTATCAGCGAAGACAGGCGAGGGCCTCGATTTGTGGTTCGATTGGGTGCGATCGCAAGTTCAAGGAGGCGCATCTACACCACTACTCACCCATTAATCAATGGGGTTATGCTGTAGCCTTCATCCTGATTCGCTTGATACAGAATGAAGCGAACACAGCCTGGATCATCATAATGAAATCTAAATTATTGAGACGACTTAACAATGCCAAATCAAATTTTCTTTTGGGGAATTATTGCATTTCTCGTCCTTACGCTCGCAATTGGGCTGTGGGCCGCGAAACAAATTAAAGGCGATAGTGTGAACTACTTAGTGGCAGGTCGTGGGTTAGTGTTGCCCCTTGCTGCTGCCACCTTAATGGCTCAATCCGTAGACTCCAATGCCACGCTGGGAAACACTGACCTTGCGGGAGAATTTGGCTTTTGGGCGGGGGCCTCATTGCCGTTAGGATTAGCCCTTTGTTTATTTTTGACCGGTCTGTTTTTTGCGAAGCCGATGAACCGGATGGGATTGATTACCTTACCGGATTTTTATCGGGTCAAATACAGTCGCCTCACGGAATGGATCGCCTCGATCATTATGGTGCTGAGCTTTGCTTTTCTCCTGGCGGGCAACTTAGTCGCTGGGGGCTTTTTGTTCCAGTCATTTCTGGGAACTAGCTATACAGCCGGAGTGATTTTAATCGCAGTGGTGGTGTTGATTTACACGGCCAGCGGTGGCTTGTTTGCGGTGGCTTATACCGATGCGATTCAAGTGGGTATTGCCCTGATTGGGACGGTGGGCTTAATCGGCTTTGTGGCGATCAATTATGGCTTTACTGTGCCGGAAGGGATGGGCCCGTTTGATCTCGAACAGTTGACCGATCCGGGTATGGGGGCGGCGATTAACTGGGCGACGCTGCTGGCCCTTGGCTTAGGGGATATTGTGGCGATTGATTTCATGGCGCGGGTGTTTGCCGCCGAAAATCCAGAGACGGCGCAGCGGGCTTGTTTAATCGGTTCGGCGGGGACGGTGTTGATTGGTGTGCCGTTTTCGATGTTGGCGTTGGCAGCTCCGACGATTTTAGAGGCTGCCGGTGTGGCGCGGAATGCTGACCAGCCGCTGCTGTTTAATTTGCTGTCGGGGGTTGTGCCGCCGATGTTGGGGCTGTTGGTGATTACGGCGATTATGTCGGCATCGCTGTCCACGGCGGACGGGGCGATTCTCGGTACGTCGTCGGTGATTGCCCACAATATCATCGGGATTCGCCACGATGACCACAATGCGGCGG
>CAZCWE010000010.1:8222-25088 GCA_964502285.1 uncultured Spirulina sp.
CCTCCTCGCCATTACCCGGATGATGGCAGCCGTGATCACCACCTTGGGTGTTATTTTTGCCGTACTTGTTCCCCAAACCGGGATTTTGCTCCTGCTCGCCTTTGACCTTGGGTTTGCCGGGCTGTTGATTCCCTTAGCGGGGGGGCTGTTTTGGCCCAAAGCCAATGAATACGGCGCGTTAGCTTGCATCATCATCGGCACGATCACCCGCTTGACTTTCTTTGTCTTGATGCCGACGATGTTCGGCAGTGAAAACACCCTACTCTATATCCCCAACCCGATTTTCACCCCAGATTTTGACGGCTTCCCGACGTTGATTAGTCCGTTGGTGGGCTTGGCGGCCTTCATCGGGGTTTCGCTCTTGACGGGTGGCAAAGGCAAGAAGCGCAGCGGCGACCCTCATCCAGCTCCGACAGAAGCAAACCTCTAAATCCGCTATCCCTAGGCGGGCCAGTCGAACCGCTTCAACGCCGCGATCGCATGGAGGCGCACTCGATTGTCCACATCCCCCATTAACTGCACCAAGGCATCAATGGCCACCGGATCAGCCAATTGGCCCCAGGCTTGGGTGAGGGCTTGTTTGAGGCGGTAGTCTAAGTTGCGATCGTGATATTTCTGGTAATAGTTGAGCAAGAGGGTCGCCCCGGCATGGCGTAGTGACTCTTCCTCAACCCGTCCGACAATATGAATCGCCTCAACGCCCAAGACAATCGGGAGACGGGGCAGCAAGGCTTGGAGGGCAGCTAAACTTTCGGGGGTGGCTGTCCATCCGAGGGCGCGGATTAAGTCCTGTTGCAGGGGAACGGGGGTGGTGGTGCGTTCGAGAACGCGGGCGATCGCTGCCACTGCCGCCGGACTGCCTAAACGCCCCAAGGTCAATGCCGCCTGTTGACAGACTTCCAAATGCCAATCTTCCAAACAGGGGCACACCGTCGCCAAGACCGCCTGCTCGCCGATCTGAGTGACCCGCAACCCCAAGCCCATCAACGCCTCGCGCCGCACCGCCGCCACCGGATCACGCACCGCCTGCTGCAACACCGGGCCAATGCGTGCATCTTGGAAGCCGCTCAGGGCCTCGATCGCGGCTTGGCGGATCGTGGGGTCGGTATCTTGGGCAACGGTGAGTAAGGGATCAATGACGGCTTGGTGATGAATTTGGGCGAGGGAACGCACCGCCACGGGGCGGGCAGTGGGTTGATCGAGGCTATGGGTGAGGGCAGCGATCGCCGGCGGGCCAATTTGAGCCAGTGCCCCAGCCACCACCACGCGCAATTCTTGATCAGCGCAGGTTTGCAACACCTCAATCAGGGTATCAATCACTGGCGGCGCTGGAAATTCGCCGAGAATGCGACCGGCAAACCAGCGTTCTTCCAGTTCGCGTGTGTCATCGGTGAGGATCGCAAGGAGCGGCGCGATCGCCCCCGTGCCAAAACGCGGCAACACCTTCGCCACATCCCAACGCTCTTGAAAATCTCCCCACGCCAACACCAGCAACGCTAAGTGCAGCACGTCCTCTGTCTCATGGGCGGGCGGAGGCGGTGCGATCGTAAACCATTGGCGCAGATGTTGACACACCGCCGACCACTGTCCCGCTTGGGCACATTGAGTTGCAGCAGTAAGGGAATGAGACATAAAAACCTGAGAACACCAGTGAACACCAAAACGCTCACACTCCTAGTTGACGAATATCCAAACGTTCGGAACGAAGCGCAGGGGTGGGCCTTTCAGTGTAAAAGAAATTTCCGTTTTCCCCTTATTTTTTCATGCATGAATCGCATCATCTTTTGATTTTTCTTTCATAAAGAAACATAAGGTGTGCCCAATACTACAAAAATCCTAGGATTTTATCCATAAGGTGAGTCTAATTATTCTCAATCCTCTTGCCTCTCCTCAGCGATAACCCGCCCAGCCCTGAACCTATCTGAATCATTCGCTATGACTAGCCAACCCTCCTTAAATCGATTTGAAAAATTGAAAGCTGCCAAAGATGGACTGGCGGTAAAAGATGAACTGGAACAATTCGCTGCCCTTGGTTGGGAAGCCATCGACAAGACCGACCTAGAACATCGTCTCAAATGGCTGGGTATTTTTTACCGACCCGTGACTCCCGGTAAATTCATGTTGCGGCTTCGGATTCCCAACGGCATCATCACCGCAGACCAAATGCGTGTCCTAGCGGAGGTTGTGCAACGCTACGGGGAAGAGGGTAGCGCCGACATCACAACCCGCCAAAACCTCCAACTGCGCGGCTTGCGCTTTGAAGATTTTCCCGATATTTTTCGCCGGTTTAAAGCCGTCGGTCTGACCTCTGTACAGTCGGGCATGGATAATGTGCGCAACATTACCGGCTCTCCTGTGGCGGGCATTGATGGCGATGAACTGATCGACACTCGCGATCTGGTGCAAGCGGTGCAGGACATGATCACCAACAAGGGCGAAGGGAATGCCGAATTTACGAACCTGCCGCGTAAGTTCAACATTGCCATTGAAGGCGGTCGAGACAATGCGGTGCATGCCGAAATTAACGATATTGCCTTTGTTCCGGCCTATAAAGCGGGGGAACTGGGCTTTAATGTGCTCGTGGGTGGCTTTTTCTCGGCGCGGCGTTGTGAGTCAGCGATTCCGTTGGGGGCTTGGGTGCTGCCCACACCAGAGGCTGTGGTGGCGATCTGTCGCGCCATTTTAACGGTCTATCGGGATTATGGCTTACGGTCGAATCGTCAGAAAGCACGGCTCATGTGGTTGATCGATGAATGGGGGATGGAGCGGTTCCAGGCGGCGATCGCAGACCAACTCGGCCACCCCCTCACCCCCGCAGCAGAAAAAGACGAAATTGATTGGGACAAGCGGGATCATCTCGGCGTTCACCCGCAACTGCAACCGGGATTTAGTTTTGTGGGACTCCATGTGCCCGTCGGGCGTTTAGACGCAGCGGCGATGTTTGAGTTGGCGCGACTCGCAGAGGTGTATGGCAATGGGGAAATCCGCTGGACGGTGGAGCAGAATGTGATTTTGCCCTTTATTGCCCATGAAAATCTGCCGACATTCTTAGCCGAACCCCTGTTAGAACGCTTTCGGCTGGAGCCGACCCCGTTAACGCGATCGCTCGTGTCCTGCACCGGGGCGCAATTTTGTAACTTTGCCCTCGTGGAAACCAAACAACGGGCCTTAGCGATCGCCCAAACCCTCGACCAACGCCTCGACACCCCCCAACGGATTCGCATCCACTGGACGGGCTGCCCCAACTCCTGCGGTCAGCCCCAAGTGGCCGATATTGGTCTGATGGGAACCAAAGTTCGCAAAGATGGCGAAACCGTTGAAGGTGTGGATATTTACATGGGCGGAACCGTTGGGAAAGATGCCCAGCTTGGTACTTGTGTGCAAAAAGGGGTGGCCTGTGATGATTTAATCCCCGTTTTAGAATCCCTGATGATCGAAAAATTAGGCGCGACCCCTAAAGCACCAGCGGCCTAAGTAAAGTGCGATCGCAGCAAGCCCGCCCGTGAAGACCCGCACGATATTTAACCCCTCAGCTTCACCCCGCTCCAGTGTCCCCAAGGCTTGAACTACGGCGTTAAAGCGGCTGCGATCGCGCTCTAGACCTCTCCTTTAATCTTTTCCTGAATATGGCAAGAATCAGACTTCTGGTCTGATTTTTTTGTCTGAATTATTTGCTGCTAAAACAAGCTTAAATGGTATGCAATGTTACATGAGATGTGATGATTTAATTGCATTTCATTTATCTTTGTGTATCAAAAAACACGAAATTTCTTGGGTAAGAGTGTGATGCTAAGAAACATCAACAAATCACTATTTTGGATGTAGTCATTACATGCATCATGAGGGAGCGAAATTCTCCCGTTGGGTCTCTCTATTTTGTTACTGTTTCTCCTGATTTTTATAGTTGCAATGCTCACAGAATTACTTTCCTTTCGGGATCGATATCGTGTTTTACATTTGACCTGGTTTGCCTTTTTCCTCTCCTTTGTGGTGTGGTTCAATATGGCCCCCCTAATGACCACAATTAAAGAGGAATTTGATCTCGCCCAAGGTCAAGTAGGCACATTACTGATGTGTAATGTGGCGTTAACCGTTCCGGCGCGGATTATTATCGGGATGCTCCTCGATAAATATGGTCCCCGTTTAACCTATTCAGCCTTGTTAGTGTACGCTGCGATTCCCTGCTGGCTCTTCGCCACAGCGGGCGACTTTAACCAATTGGTGTTAGGTCGTTTGTTAATGGGGATCGTCGGTGCTGGCTTCGTGATCGGGATTCGGATGACGGCGGAATGGTTTCCTCCCAAGGAAATCGGTCTCGCCGAAGGAATCTACGGCGGCTGGGGTAACTTTGGTTCGGCGTTTGCCGCATTAAGCCTGGTGCTAGTGGCAGGGGCGTTGAGCTTCTTCCCCGGCTCCTTTGAACTCGCCACGGGTGAAGTGCTGAACTGGCGGGGTGCGATCGCCGCCACCGGAACCATTGCCGCCATCTACGGTGTGGTCTACTTCTTCAGCGTCTCCGACACCCCCCCCGGCAAAGTCTACCAACGCCCCGCCAGCGCTCGCGGCATGGAAGTCACCACGGTGAAAGATTTCTGGCTTTTGATGGCCATGAACGTCCCCCTCACCGGCATCTTGATGGTCTTGGCTTGGCGCTTACAAAAAGTGAATTTCCTCTCCCCCACGGGCATGATGATTGCCTGGGTTGCTTTGCTGGGCTTATATCTCTTCCAAGCCTACAACTGCTGGGAAGTGAACAAAGACCTCCTCGCGGGCCGCAAACGCTACGCCCCCGAAGAACGCTACAAATTCAAGCAAGTCGCTATCCTCGAACTCACCTACATTGTCAACTTCGGTTCAGAATTGGCGGTGGTGTCCATGTTACCCGCCTTTTTTGAAGGAACCTTTGGTCTCGACAAAGCCGTTGCTGGGTTACTGGGTGCAAGCTATGCCTTCGTGAACCTGGTGGCTCGTCCAGGTGGTGGTTTGATTTCTGACCGCTTGGGTAGCCGGAAAAACACGATGGCGATTCTCACCCTCTGCATGGGGATTGGGTATCTGGTCATGAGTGCGATTCCGTCCTTCCGGGATACCTTGGGACTCTCTCAACCCCTGATGATTGCGCTGGCGGTGGTGATGACCATGTCTTGCTCGTTCTTCGTGCAAGCGGGTGAAGGCTCAACCTATGCGATCGTGCCGCTGATTAAGCGCCGCGTCACGGGTCAAATTGCCGGGAATGTCGGTGCTTACGGCAATGTGGGCGCGGTGGCATACTTGACAATTTTGAGCATGTTGCCGGTGTGGTTAGGCGGCGGTGCGGAAGCGGGCCCGGCAATCATTGACCAAGCCAACGTGATCTTCTTCCAAATCTTGGGAGTCGCGAGCTTGATTGTGGCGTTCCTCTGCTTCTTCATCTTGGAAGAACCCCAAGGTTCCTTTGCTGAATTCCATGAAGGGGAAGCGGAAGTGGTGGCAGCCCATGGCCATCCTTCCTCCTTACCGGATGATCAATCGGCTCGAATTCTCTAAGCCTTTGAGTTCAATTCATCAACAATTGACAGGCAGCACGACCCGATCTTCGTGCTCTGTCAATTGTTGATGTTTAGCCTTGAACCGTGATTCTCAATCGTTTTTCACAATCCTAGTTTAAAATTCTGCACTGGCTATGACTGAATCCCATCGCACGCTTTGTCCCTATTGTGGTGTGGGCTGTGGCCTGGAGGTAACCCCCCCCGCCATCCCTGGCCGTGGCACGCTGCGCGATGGGGCCGGGACTCCGATCTGGCGAGTCAAAGGCGATCGCGCTCACCCCTCTAGCCTGGGTCATGTGTGCGTCAAAGGGGCGACCATTGCCGAGTCCTTAGAGCGCGATCGCCTTGAATATCCAATGTGGCGCGATCGCCTCGACCAACCCTTCGAGCGTATTTCCTGGGATGAGGCCTGCGATCGCATCGTCCAGCAGATCCAATCAACCCGGGCCACCCTCGGCCCCGACGGCATTTGCATGTATGGCTCCGGCCAACTCCAAACCGAAGACTATTACACCGCCCAAAAACTCCTCAAGGGCTGTCTCGGCACCAACAATTTTGATGCCAACTCCCGCCTCTGCATGTCCTCCGCCGTCGCCGGCTACACCCAAAGCTTCGGCTCCGACGGCCCGCCCTGCTCCTACGACGACCTCGAAACCACCGATTTCGCCTTCATCGTCGGCGCGAACATGGCCGAATGTCACCCGATCGCCTTTAACCGTTTAGCGAAATATCACAAACGCAATCGCTCGGTGAAAATGGTCGTTGTTGACCCGCGCTGCACCCCCACCGCCGCCAAAGCTGATATTCATCTCGCCATCAAGCCCGGCACCGATATCACCCTCTTCAACGGCATCGCCTATCTGCTCCTCAAATCACGCAAGTTTGACACCTTTTTCGTGGATGAATGTACCCGCAATTTCCCCGCCTACGCGGAAATCGTCCAGCATTATCCCCCCGACGTGGTGGCCGAAGCCTGCGGAATTAGCATCGGCGACCTCAAAAAAGTGGCGCAATGGTGGTCAAAATCCGAGCGGGTGCTGTCCCTCTGGTCGATGGGGCTGAATCAATCCTCCGAAGGGACAGCCAAAGTCCGCACCTTAATCAATCTGCACCTGATGACGGGCAATATTGGCAAACCCGGCGCGGGCCCCTTTTCCCTCACGGGTCAACCCAATGCCATGGGGGGCCGAGAAGCGGGCGGCCTCGCCCATATCTTGCCGGGCTATCGCAGTGTGAAAAATCCGGAGCATCGGGCTGAACTGGAACAGGCCTGGGGCTTGCCAGCCGGTCAAATCGCCGCCACGCCGGGCCGCGATGTTTGGGCGATGATCCAAGGTCTAGAACAGGGTCAGGTGGGCCTGCTGTGGGTGGTGGCGACGAATCCGGCGGTGAGTATGCCGGATCTCAAACGGACGCAGGCGGCCCTGTTGCGATCGCCCTTCACCATTTGCCAAGATGCTTACTACCCCACTGAAACCGCCGCCTACGCCCACCTCCTCCTCCCCGCTGCCCAATGGAGCGAAAAAACCGGCACGATGACCAACTCCGAGCGGGTCGTTACCCTCTGCCCCGCATTCCGACCCGCTCCCCGTGAAGCTCGCGCCGATTGGGAAATCTTCGCCGACGTGGGGCGGCGTTTAGGGTTTGAGGCACAATTTACCGCCACTACCGCCGCCGAGGTTCATCAGGAATTCACCCGCCTCACCGCCGGCCGCCCCTGCGACATGGCCGGGATCAGCTACGATCGCCTCCAAACCTTCGGCCCGATTCAATGGCCCTGTCCCCAGGGCAGCGAACCCCAAAGCCACGGCCTGCAACTCTATACCAATGCCAGTTTCAACACCCCCGACGGTCGCGCCCAGTTTGCCGCCTTTCACTCTCGCGGCCTCGCTGAACCCCCCGACCCGAACTATCCTTTTGTGCTCACCGTCGGGCGACTCTACGGCCATTGGCATACCCAATCCCGCACCGGCCGCATTGAAAAAATCGTCAAAATGCACCCCCATCCCAGCTTAGAAATTCACCCCCGCGATGCGCGTGCCTTGGGGGTGAAGGATGGGGATTGGTTGGAAGTACGATCGCGCCGGGGCTTCTGTCGTTTTCCCGCCCAAGTCACCAAAGCGATCGCCCCCGGTACAGTCTTTGCACCGATGCATTGGGGCGCACTGTGGGGAGACGATACCGAAGCGAATATTCTCACCCATGCGGCCGCCTGCCCCACCTCATTACAACCGGAATTAAAGGCCTGCGCCGTGCAGGTGTCTCCGATCCAAGGAGCGGTATCCCCAGCAACCGAGACCGTCGAAGCGCGCACCTTAGCCGTTAATCCGGTGATATCACACCGTTAGAGACGCGATCCGGATCGGTTAACGCCCGCCCCGTGTGCTTAACGTCGTTTGCCACAGGGAGGCTTCGTGGGGGGTGACTCCCGTTTGGCGAATTTGGGACAGGGGTAACACCACTAACACAGCAACAATTGCGCCGGCGCAGAGTACTGCCATCCAGTCCAACGCTGTACTGTGGCTGATTACGTCGTGGGTGCGGCGATTGAATTTGGTGTACGCATTCAGCATGACTTGATATCCTCCAGGACTGCAATTAAGGGCTTTCTCCCTCTAGTGTAGGAAAAATGAGTCCTGAAATGTAGTCATTGTTACAAAATATCAGAGAAATGTAACTTTAAACACTGACAAATTGCAATTTTTTATCTCTAAATTCATGGGCTGCGATCGCACTCCATCCCCCCTGCGTAAAGATATGTCACAATAGGTCACTAAGTATTTTGTCCAGTCAGCCCCACAAATTAAACTATGTCCGTTTTGGCAGCGATCGCCGTCCTTGGCCTCCTCATTGCAGTGCATGAACTGGGTCACTTTGCCGCCGCTCGGTTGCAAAATATCCACGTCAACCGATTTGCGATCGGGTTTGGCCCAGTCTTGCTGCGTCACCAAGGGCCTGAAACTGAATATTCCCTCCGGGCGATTCCCCTCGGCGGCTTCGTCGGTTTCCCCGACGATGACCCCGATAGTGAAATCCCCCCCGATGACCCGAACTTGTTGCGCAACCGTCCGCTCCTCGATCGAGCGATCGTGATCAGTGCTGGGGTGATTGCCAACCTGATTTTGGCCTACGTTCTCCTCGTCACGCAGATCGCCACCGTCGGCATTCCGGAAGTGCATTTTAATCCGGGTGTTGTCGTTCCGGAAGTAATGACCACGGGCGATGTCCATGCCGCCGAAGCAGCCGGGTTGCAATCGGGTGATATTATTCTCGCCGTCGATCAAACGCCCCTGCCTCCCGCAGCCGAGGCGGTGCGCAGTTTGATGAAAACGATCCAAGCCTCCCCCAGTCAGGAGCTAACCCTAACGGTGCGCCGCGACCAAGACACCCTTACCCTCCCGATTACCCCGGAAGCCGGTGCTGACGGCCTCGGTAAAATTGGTGTCACCCTCTCCCCCAACCAAAGCATCACCCGCCAGCGCACGAGCATCATCGGCGCGTTCAGCAGTGGTGCAACAGAGTTTCAACGCCTGACCAAGCTGATCCTGATCGGGTTCGGCACGTTGGTGAGTAACTTCCAAGAAACGGCGGGTCAAGTGGCTAGCCCGGTGAAAATTGTCGAAATTGGCGCAAACCTAGCCGATTCGGATTTAAGCAGTTTGTTTCAGTTTGGGGCGCTGATTAGTATTAACTTGGCGATCATCAATATCTTGCCCCTCCCGGCGTTGGATGGGGGACAGTTGGCGTTTTTGATTATTGAAGGGGTGATGGGTAAGCCGCTGCCGGGCCGGATTCAAGATGGCATTATGCAGACCGGGATTGTGCTGCTGATGGGCTTGGGGGTGTTTCTGATTGTGCGGGATACGGTGAATCTCGCCATTGTCCAAGACCTGTTCCAAGAACGACCTTAGGGATAGAGGGTATGGCGCGATCGCTCCCGAAACAACGAGCCAACGCAATTCTGCTGCGGCTCCACTCCCTTTATCCCGATGCCACCTGTAGCCTCACCTATACAACTCCGGTGCAGCTCCTGGTGGCGACGATCCTCTCGGCTCAATGCACCGATGAACGGGTGAACCTCGTCACGCCCGCTCTGTTTGCGGCGTATCCTGATGCGGTTGCGTTGGCCGGGTGCGATCGCGACCACCTCGAAACCCTGATCCGCTCCACGGGGTTCTATCGCAACAAAGCCAAACACATCCAAGGCGCGTGCCAAAAAATTGTCACCGACTTTAACGGCCAAGTCCCCCAACAGATGGACGACCTCCTCACGTTACCAGGAGTCGCCCGCAAAACCGCCAATGTTGTTTTGGCCCACGCCTTCGGCATCATCCAAGGCGTAACCGTTGATACCCATGTCAAGCGTTTGAGTACCCGTTTTGGCCTGACGAAACACACCGATCCGGTCAAAATTGAGCGGGATTTGATGAAACTGCTGCCGCAGCCGGAATGGGAAAATTGGTCAATTCGCTTGATCTACCATGGGCGGGCGGTGTGTAAGGCTCGCAAACCGGATTGCGGCGGTTGTGCGATCGCGGATCTCTGCCCCGCTGCGGGTCAAGGTTAATTAATCCAAATCCTGGGGCAACGTGAAGATAAAGGTGCTGCCCTGGTTGAGTTCACTTTCAGCCCAAATTGAGCCGTTGTGTTGGCGGACGATCTCGCGACAAATGGCCAAGCCAAGTCCCGTACCTTTATGGGTATTTTGATCCTTGAGTTTAACCTGTTTAAACCGTTCAAAAATGCGATCGCACTGCTCCGGCGCAATGCCTCGTCCTTGGTCTCTCACCAGCACTTTGACCTGTTTGTCCTGGACTTCCGCTTGAACTGTAATCGCACTTTGAGCGGGGGAAAATTTAATCGCGTTGTTGATTAAATTCGTGAGAATTTGCAAAACTTGATCCCCATCTGCCCACACCTTTAACCGGCTGGAAATCTCATGATGTTTCAAGGTGATGTCTTGCTTTTGGGCCATGGGTTGCATGGCGGCGATCGCTTGCTCTACCAGGTCTAGAATACAGTGACTTTTTTTGTCCATCTGCAACTCACCGGACTCTAGATGCTCTAAGTCCAACAGATTATTAATCAGCCGAATCAGACGATCAATATTAATCGCGGCAATATTAATTAAGGCTTGACCTTGGGCGGTGAACTCGCCTAGCTTGCCCGTTGCCAGCAGACGCACCGCAGCGGAAATAGACGTGAGGGGAGTCCGCAATTCATGGCCTGCGATCGCAAGTAATTCATCTTTTTGCTTTGCAATCTTTTGCCGTTCCTGTTCCAGTTGATCCACCGCAATATACTTCCCCAAACCCCGCGCCATTAACTCCAAAACATCCACTTCATGGGATTGAATCGGACGGTCTCGTTGCACCTCATTCCCGAAATAAAGCGTGCCAAAGAGTTGACCCTTCACCCAGATCGGCGTGCTGAAGGAGGTGGCAATGGTAAACGGTAAATGATGGGCAATGGGGTCATGGGGGTGAGTCTGCTGTCCTGGGAAGCAGGTTTGTTGGGGAATTTCCGGTAGATGCTCCATGAGGTATCCCGTGGGCAAGGTCAGAGCGGCGTGTTCTGTATGTTGGGCAATAACTTGGACGTGATCGCTCTCCACACGGGTAATCATCCCCATCGCGAACCCAAACATTTGACACCCTGCGGTTAAATGATCATCAAAAATGGCCGTGACTGAATCATAGGTGCGAGTATCTAAACGATGGAGGATTTTGAGGTTATGGCTAAATCTTTCGAGTTGAATATTTTGAGACTGAAGTGATTGTTGTGTTCGGCTCAGTTGAAGCTGGGTTTTGATCCGCGCTAAGATCTCTGATTTAACAAAAGGTTTTGTAATAAAATCCACTGCACCGGTTTCAAACGCTGCGAGAATATCTTCTTTATTTTTACTCGCTGTTAAAAAGAGAATAGGAATCGATTGAAACTCAGGCTCAGACTTGAGATGATGACATACTTGCAGCCCATCCATTTCGGGCATCATCAAGTCTAGCAAGATAAGATCAGGGTGCGATTGTTGAACACGGTTAATCGCCTGCGCACCACTTTGGGCGATCGTCACTCGATATCCTTGACGATCTAGGATTGACCCCATGATTTTTAAATTTTGACTGAGATCATCGACGACTAAAATCAAAAAGTCAGAAGGATTAAAGTCTGGCATAGAATCCTACTCGTTTAAGATAATAATGACTGGATATCGCATCTTAATAAGTCTTAAGAATAAGGAAAAATCAGCACCGTTGAACGAATTCGCCCCAAGTGTCCAGAGCAAGACGGAAAATGGGAAGCGTGAGAGCCAGACTGAATTTGCCTTTCAACCATTCCAACACAGAATCGCAGTTTATTCTAATGGCCCGGCAAACTCAGACGATCAGCTTGAATGGATGCTGTGGCAGAGTGGGTTTGGAGTGGACGTGCGGGGGGGTGCTCCATGGGCTGATCCGGTGAGCACGATGCGATCAGGGCTTGATGTCGGGCTGCGCTGAGATGGCATCGTTGCGGGGAAGTCGCGATCGCAGATTGAGATATAGTGATCATTTGCTGTCCACTCAATCCTCACCATGCTCAGAGCCGGAATCGTCGGACTTCCCAACGTGGGAAAATCCACCTTATTTAATGCCCTCGTCGCCAATGCCAAAGCTGACGCAGCCAACTTCCCATTTTGCACCATTGAACCCAATGTCGGCGTGGTTGCCGTCCCTGATCCTCGCCTCACGGTATTAGGGGAGCTTTCCAAGTCCAAACAAATTGTCCCGACACGCATTGAATTTGTCGATATTGCGGGGCTGGTCAAAGGAGCCAGCCAAGGGGAAGGGCTGGGCAATCAGTTCCTGGCGAATATCCGTGAAGTGGATGCGATCGTCCATGTGGTGCGCTGTTTTGATAGCGAGGATATTATTCATGTGGCGGGCTCGGTCGATCCGGTGCGGGATATCGAGATCATTAATTTAGAACTCGCCCTCGCAGATCTGTTTCAGGTCGAACGTCGCATCGATCGCGTCCGCAAGCAAGCCCGCGCCAATAAAGATGCCCAAGCCGAGCTAGAGGTGCTCCAAAAACTCCAAACGGCCCTAGATGCGGGCCAATCCGCCCGACTGGTGGAGCTAGACCCCGAAGAAGCCGAACTAATTAAATCCCTCGGCCTGCTGACGCGCAAGCCCGTAATCTACGCCACCAACGTTTCCGAGGATGATCTCGCCAGTGGGAATTCCTGGGTGGAAGCGGTGCAAGGGGTGGCGACGCAGGAAAACGCCAAGGTGGTGATTATTTCCGCCCAAGTGGAATCGGAATTGGTGGAACTATCAGCAGAGGAGGCGGCGGACTTTCTCGATGCCCTCGGTGTGACGGAAGGGGGCTTAAAATCCTTGATCCGGGCGACCTATGATCTGCTGGGGCTGCGCACCTACCTGACCACGGGGGAACAGGAAACCCGCGCCTGGACGATTATCGCCGGGATGACCGCGCCCCAAGCGGCTGGCGTGATTCACACGGATTTTGAGCGGGGCTTTATTCGGGCGGAAACCGTGTCCTATGAGGATTTGGTGGCGACGGGTTCAATGACGGCGGCGAAGGAGAAGGGCTTGGTGCGCAGTGAGGGGAAGGAGTATGTGGTGCAGGAGGGGGATGTGATGCTGTTCCGGTTTAATGTTTAGGCTACATGATGCAGCCGTCTTCAAACCCTGGGGATGATTGCCCAATCATAACCGCCGTTCGCGGTGCAGCATTTGCTGGTAGGATAGCCCGCCTGTGATCAGCATGGCGATCGCAAATCCCCCCAAAATCAGCAGATGATCTTGAATGTCCCCCAGGGTTGCCCCCTGGGCCCAAACGCCGCTGAGGGCTTCGTTCATGTGGAAAATGGGGTTAAATTGCGCCAGTTTCAGCAGCGAGGCGGGAAAAATCATCGTGGGTAAAAATGCGCCGCCCAGGATTAATAACGGCACACCAAAGGCGGCAATCAAGGTGTTCACATCCTCCGTGCGTCGGGCCAGTTGCGTCCCGAGGAGAAATCCCACGCCCACATAGGCCAGCACCGTCAAGACAAGGATCACGACCCCCAACCCCCACGACCCCACAAACCGCGCCCCCAACGCCCGCGCCACCCCATAGAGCAGCACCGTTTGACCAAAGGCGATCGCACCCTGCGCCCCACAAATCCCCAGAAAATACCCCACCCCACTCAAGGGCGACAGAAACAGCCGCTTCAGGGTCTGCTGTTCTCGCTCCGCCACTAAGGTCGCCACCGTACCGCCCACGCAGCTAAAAAAGAGTGCCGCCCCCACAAGGGTCGCCGGAGCCGCCAATTCCAGAGCCAAGGGCAGGGGCAGTTCAGCGCGATCGCCCAAAATCACCCCCATCAAAATCAACACCGAGACCGGAAACACCCCCCAAAACACCAAACTCCGCCGCCGCCGCCCCATTTCCCACAAAATCCGCTGCGACACTGCGATCGCATCCCTGATCATCCGATATCCCAAACTATTACCCATAGTCTCCTGCTCAAATTTGTCTTCACACTCTAGCCGCTGCCATACCCAGGCCCCCAAGATTATCACTATCGAAACACCACAACATCATTGGGCCGACGCAAAATACTACCAAACTGATGCCCAAAAAGATTCACTTTTTGCGCATCGGATAGCTCCATAAAGAGAACATTACGCCGACCTACAATCCAAATTTCATCGTCTTTTTTGGGGTCGAGTGTTTCTGGACTAAATTTAGGGGCTGGGCCATAAAAAATGTAATCAATGCTGCGATCGGGAATTTGATAGTTGAAAATAAATCGAGCGGCAACACTGTCAATAATAATATTTTCAACACTAGCTAATTCCAAAGTATTCAAGATGGCACTATAGTCTGCTTTTGGAGTCATTTCCTGTCCCAAAAAAGCCACAATTGAAATGCTCTGATAAATCAAAAACACACCTAAGAATAAAGCATAGAAAATTTTCTTTTTGAGTTCAGTGATTATCAACAAAATAGAAACCCATACAAAAAAATCAAACGCTCCATAAATCCAGTTATTACTATAAATGTATAGATTCAAAAGCAGCCCGATAAAGAGAGTAAGTGCCACCCCTTTGACTCTAGGAGAGAATGCCTGCGGTGCGATTATTAACGATAAAAGGCAAGCTCCGTACAGTAAATATAAACTTCCGAAGATGATTGGGTTGTAGCCCAATTTTACGTAATGATAAATAAGCTGTAACGATCCTTGAATATTCAGAAACTGATCAAATTGGCTTCGACTTAGGGAAGAATGCCAAAGAAAATCAGACAAGAATTCCGATAAATTAAAATTAATTAAGACTAAAAATAACGCACCAACAAACAGCATTGCTGTCAGCAAGCAAGCTGTTGTTTTTTGAATAAATTTTAGCCCTTGATTTTGATGTTTTTCTTGGAGCCAGCGATGGATTAAAATGCCGCCCGTGAAGGGAAGACTATAGGCGATCAGTTGTGGATAAACCAAAACAGCGAGTCCAAGACAGCAAAATCCACTGATGGTCTGGAGGCGGTGATTTTGGGTTAGAAACCATAGGCCAGTGGCGAGGAGTGCCATGCCATACCCATCATGGCGCAATCCACTATTGGAGAACCAAACCAGGCTATAAATAATGGGAACGAGGAGAGTGGCAAGTTGAGAAAATTGATAATGGCGTAGGAGTCCTGCGGTGGCGATCGAAAAGACGATCGCACAGCAACATTGAAACAGCAATAGACTCTGAGTGTTAATGCCAAACAGAACGAACCAAGCCGCTAGGGTATAGGGATAAATGGGGGTGTGTAGATAGTAGTGATTAATGGCTCGATCTGTCCAAAATCGAAGCAGTGGATTGACTAACTCTCCAGTTTTAAATAGATGATCAGCCGTGCCTACAAAAAACAAATCATCTACGGAGGGGGGCGGAAACCCTAACCCCCAGAGGATGAGCCAAAAAACAATAATGGGGATGATCGTGTGCCGTAGAAATGGGTCAGTCAGAATCGGCAAATTAGGCAGAGATGGGGATAATTGGAATGGTTTCATGGTCTATACTTTCACGCCCCGAATCGGTTGATGCACCACTGAGGAATTGGATTATTGTTTCAAACTCTGGACTTGAGGCAATACAGCAGGTTGAATCCTGAGGGAACTAGCCCTTATATTCAATCAATGTTGCTTGTTTGCCGCGCCATTGGGTGAGCCAATATTGGAGTTGGCCGATGGCTTGGGGGATTTTGGAGATGACGGTGTAGAAGGCGTAGAGACGAGCGTGGGCGGGGCGATCGCTAAAGGATTGGCGACGGTAGCGATAGACCCGCCACATCAGATAGGGATAGCCGAGCCAGAGGAGCAGACTCAGAGCACGGGTGGGCCAGGCGAACAGGAGTCCGAGCAAGGGAATCGCCATCCCCCACAGCCAGCCGCTTTTGTATTGGCGTTGCATATACTGTTCCGGCGGTTGACCATACATCACATAGCCTTCTGCGACGGCCCAGCCGCCACGCACCGATCGCTTCCAAAATTGCCCGAATTGGGTCATGGCTGCATCGTGGAGAGTCATATCCGCATCGAGGCGAAAAATCGTCCACCCTTGTCGCCGCAGCCGAATACACATTTCCGGCTCTTCACCGCAGATCAGGCGGGGGTTGAAGGCGTTGACCTGTTGGAGGGCGTTGACGCGGGTGAGGGAATCGCCACCACAGGCGGGGGCGGGGCCGATGGGGGTGTTCCATTCCATGTCGGCGAGGCGATTGTAGGGGGAGGCATCGGGAAAGCGTTCGCGACGACGGCCACAGACGATCGCACAATCCGGATTTGCGTCGAGGTGCGCGATCGCTGCCTCCATCCAGCCCGCCATTAATTCACAATCACCATCTAAAAACTGCACATAGTCCAGGTCGGGATCGTGGTCGAGGAGGCTATAAAATCCGGTGTTGCGGCTGCGGGCCGCAGTGAAGGGAATCGAGAGATCCAACGCAATGGTGCGCACCCCTAGGGCTTCAGCGCGGGCCATGCTGTCGTCCGTTGAACCGGAATCCACGTAGACAATGGGCACATCGGCAGGCAGCCGGTCACGTAGGGATTGGAGACACCGTATTAAGCGATCGCCCTCATTGCGACCAATCGTCACCACACCAATCCGACTCATTCTTCCCCCTGCTGCTGATTCTGTTCAATTTCAAATATAGGGGCTAATATCCTCGCCCCGTTCATCTGATAAATAGGACAACGCCCGGAACCGCAACCCCACCAACTGTTCATAGAGCGGATTGATCTTACACATCGGTGGAATATGAACGATCTTGTGGCCAAAGAGCACCACATCGCGCTCAA
>CAZCWE010000011.1:0-8778 GCA_964502285.1 uncultured Spirulina sp.
AAACCCTCGCCACATTAAGCACGGGCGAAAAGGTCAAGGCGAGGGACACCAGTGCTTTAGATCAGAAGCTCCGTAAGGGTAAACGCAAACTAGCCAGGGCCATAAAAGGGTCAAGGCGGCGTGAGTCGTTGCGGAGGGCGATCGCCCGCATTGAGTCCAGACAACGGGATATCCGTAAGGATACGAACCAAAAGCTGGCGAGCCGTTTAGTGCGAGAAAACAGCATCGTCGTGTTGGAGGATCTCAACGTTGCCGGCATGGTGAAGAATCGGTGTCTAGCCAGGGCAATTAGTCGAGCGGGCTGGCGAGACATCAGAACAAGGTGTGAAGCCAAGGCAACCCTGATCCAAGACCGAGAGGTGAGGGTGATCAGCCGATGGGAACCCACCTCTCAGGTTTGCTCCTGCTGTGGTTATCGGTGGGGTAAGTTGGATCTGTCTGTGCGGTCGGTACTGTGCCTCAACTGTGGTGCAGAACGAGACCGAGACGTGAATGCCAGTATAAATATTATGGCGGCAGGGCTTGCCGACCTGAATGGACAGGCGTTAAGCAGTGTTAGACCCCAATCTGGGGCGGTTGCTTGTCTGTCTACCCATCAGGAGTCCACTTAATGTGGGCAGACTGGGAATCCCCGCGCCTTTAGGCCGGGGAGGATGTCAAACAACACTGTGGCAAAAATACAGGCTTTTAACACAGGCTAACCACCAAAATAGTGAAGCTGAGCTGAGATCAATTTGTCTAAAATACACCAAATTGCAATCTCTCCAAGACTGCAAGGGTCTAGACTTCGCAATTTGCAATATTCACAGCAGCAGATCGGGAAGGGCGAGACGCAAACGCTAAACAACCCAGGACTACCACCGTTTTATCTGCATTTAGGGTGTGCTGGTACGATAATTGGTGACCAATTGTTGATAGGTGGCGGCGAGGGTTTGGCCGCGTTGGCTCCAGCTATATACCGTCTTGACCCGTTCTTGACCCGCTTTGCCCATCTGTTGACCGAGTTCAGGCTGGGTGGCTAACTGTTGCATGGCTTCGGCCATGGCTTGGACGGCTTGGGCGGGATCATGGGCGGGGATTTTAAACCCGGTTGCCGGGACGACTTGGCGATCGGGGCCCCCAAGGGCGAGGCAGATCACCGGACGACCGGCGGCCATGGCTTCTAAACAGACCCAGCCCCCGGAATCGTGGAGGCTGGGATGGACGAGGGCATGGGATTGGCTGAGGTAGGCGATCGCTTGATCCCGGGGCACGCGGCCGGTGAATTTGACTTGAGACCCCACGCCGAGATCCTGGGCCAGTTGTTCAAGGTGCGATCGCTCCGGCCCGTCCCCCACAATCCAATATTCCGCCGTGGGCAACTGCGCCGCCGCAAACGCCCGAATCCCCAAATGAATCCCCTTCCAATGCAACAACCGCGCCATCGTAATCAATCGCAACGGTTCCGGTGTGGGCCATGCACAGGCCGCCAGCCGTTCAATATCCTCTGTTGCCATGCCGGATTCCGGCGCGAGTTCCACCTGTTGGGTTCCGAGTTTTTGCAATCGCTTGGCGGTGTCGGTGGTGGTGGCTTGCACTCGCTGACACCGCCGCGCCGTGATGCCTGTGAAGGGGTCAAGCTCACCGAGGCGATGGGCCAACACCCGCACCCATTCGTACACCTTGGCCCGCAGCGTGAAATCTTGCCAAAATGCCGCTGGGGCCATTTCGCCCCCACCCACCGGCCCCCAGAGCATCGGAATCGGCAGCAACGCTAAAAAACTAGGGGTAGAGTAGCGCACATAGGTCACGTGGTGGATCGCATCAAACCCGACCTCCTGATGGCAACGTTTGGCGGCAAAATAGGCGCAAATTTGCCAGAGATAGTAATGGATGTGAACCCCGAACAGCGATCGCTTCCAAACCCCCTCTCCCCACACCGGACAATCAATCACCTGCACATTCGGAATCGGGTTCCGCGCCAACTCCTCCCGAATCAGTGCCACATTATCCTGACGGGTCAATAACCAAACCTGATGATACTTCGCCACTTCCCGCATAATATTCCAACCCACTCCCGGTTCAGATCCCATGTGGGGGCGACAGGCATAGGCAGAGATGAGAATCTTTAAAGGGTTCATCAATACACGTCTCTTTACTTGCAAACCTTGGCAAATTATCTTAACCCATCCCCCAAAACTGAACCCATGCCACGTTTAGGCTGAGATCATGATTCACTCTTCCTTCATCCTCTAACAGAGTGTATTCCTGTTCCGATGGGATTGCTATGTCGGTGAGATTTTGGGGCGTACAGTTCGGATCGGCATATGAAGATTAGGCGCTGATCGAATTCGCCCAATCTTTGGCCCAGAGGAGGGTTTTTTGGACGGTGGGCATATCGGCGGCTTCGCAGTAGAGACGTAGGACGGGTTCCGTGCCAGAGAAGCGGATCAGCAGCCAACTGTCGTTGGCGAGGCGGAATTTATAGCCATCGATGGCGAGGCAGTCCGTGACGGCTTGGCCCGCGACTTCGGTGGGGGTGTTGGTTTGGAGTTCTGCGAGGAGGGCGTTGCGGACGGCCATGCTGGCAAGGGGGAGATCAATGCGATCGTAGGTGGAGGTGAAGCCGACACTGGCCTGAAGTTGGGCGTAGCGATCGCCGATATCCTGCCCCGATTCCACCACCGCTTCGAGGACGTAGAGCGCCGACAGCAGAGCATCCCGCTCCGGAATATGCGTGCCGTAGCCCACCCCGCCGGACTCTTCGCCACCCACGAGCACTTCGGCGGTGAGCATGCGATCGCCGATGTACTTGTAACCAATTGGCGTTTCGTAGAGGGGAATATTGTTGAGCGCGGCCAGTTTGGGGATCAGATCCGAACCGCTGACGGTTTTGACGATTTCGCCGGTAAAGCCTTTGGTTTTCGAGAGATGATCCACCAAGATCGGGATCAGCACTTGGGAACTGCGGAAATTGCCCTGGCCATCGACGGCGGCAATGCGATCGCTGTCCCCATCAAACACCAGACCCACCCGCAACACATCCGGTTGATCGTGGGCGGATTGGCGAATGGCGCGGAAAATTTCTGATAAATATTTGGGCAAGGGTTCCGGTGCGCCCCCGCCAAAAAGGGGATCGCGATCGCCGTTAATTTCATCAATGGCAATGCCCAAAAGCCGCTCTAGACCTGTGGCCGCTGCCCCATGCATCACATCGGCAAACACCCGCAACCGATCCGTTGCGATCGCCTCCCGAATCCGCGCAATATCCACCTTGCCCTGCAACGCCGCGCAATAGCTCGCCCAGGGGTCAAAGGTGGTGAGCGTGCCGGGGGTGCGATCGCTCGGCAACTCCCAACCCAACTGAGCTTCGATCTGTCCCGTAATCTCTTGGGTCACCGAGCCGCCAAAAAAGCCCTTCACCTTCAGCCCCAAATATTTCGCCGGATTGTGGCTCGCCGTCAAGACGATCGCCCCTAGGGCTGCCTCCGCCTTCGCCGCCCAGGAAAACGCGGGCGTGGGGGCATAACTCTCAGACAACATCACATCAAACCCCATGGCCTGCACGGCTTCGGCGGCCACTTGGGCAAAGTCTTCTGCCATGAATCGGCGATCGTAGCCCACAATCACCCGACGAGGATTGGCGACGTGACCATAATTAAACGCCAACACTTCCGCCGCCCAGGCGGCCACCTTTACCACCCGCTCCATAGTGAAATCAGCGGCGATTACCCCTCGCCAGCCATCGGTTCCGAACTTGATGGGATTGAGCGTGAAAGCCATGGTGTCTATATCCTGAAGCGTTTTTAGTCCCTCGATTGTAGCTCGAATTTTGGGGGGCTATTTTTCGGAGTCCGGAGGAATTCCCATCTGCCAATCCAGATTGATCAGAAAGGTTTGCAGGCGCATTCGTTCAATGAACGGCCAGCCGCCACTTTCTTCCATATCCCGCAAGAGATTCGCCAATTCGTGGCGGTTGCTGGGCAAGTTGGGCAAGAACAGATCATCGCGGATGCGGGCATGGTTGGCACTGAGCGATCGCAAAATCATCAACGTTGCCAAACTGTTCCCCCCGTGCTGCTCTGCAAGCTGGGAGAGTTCCGCCTGAATTCGAGACAGTTCTGCTGCCAAAGACGAAGGGTCGAAAGGGTGATCCTGCTCCATACCTCACTCTAAATAACGAAAACGACATGAGCGGCTGCTCACCCAAATGATACGCTGAAGCGGATCAAGTCCGCTGAAGCGGATACGGGAAACGCGACATGCCCGTGTACAATGTGCTTTATGGAAAAGTGACTCAAAAGCTTTTAACAGGCGATCCAACGCCATTCACCTAGAAGTTCAGATCGTCAGGATTCCAGCCAAAATCGGGATTGTGTGACCGTCAGTGGACGGAATTAACGGCGGCCAATACTAATGTGGAGCTTGTCATTAGGGTCTCGTTCGTTCCGGTGGTGATTCTGAGTCTAATTCGATCTGAATTCTCACTATTTTTTTAAACGCAGAGATTGACGAAAACGAGGTTAATCATGAGGTATTATCGCGGATTACTGATTGCATTTTTTGCCCTGTGTCTAGGCTTTTTAACAGCCTGTAGCGATGGGCCAGCCAATGCAACCAGTCAACAGTTAACGTATGACGATATTGTCAACACCGGCCTAGCGAATGGCTGTCCAGAACTCGATGAAACAGCACGGGGATCAATTCCGGTGGTGGCTGGCAAAGAGTATTTGATTTCTGCCATGTGCTTGGAGCCGAAAGAATATTTCGTCAAAGAAGAGCCCACGAACAAGCGGGTTGAAGCAGAATTTGTCCAAGGGAAGGTGCTCACCCGTTACACCTCTAGCCTGGATCAAGTGAGCGGCACGTTAACCGCTAATGCTGACGGGGTGCTGACCTTTAAAGAGGAAGCCGGGATCGATTTCCAACCGATCACGGTGTTGCTGCCCGGTGGTGAACAAACGCCGTTTATGTTCACGATGAAAAGCTTAGATGCGAAAACCGAAGCAGGATTTGATTCGGTGAATACATCGACGGACTTTGAAGGGGAATTTTTCGTGCCGTCTTACCGGGGTTCGGTGTTCCTCGATCCGAAAGGGCGCGGGGTTGCTAGTGGGTATGACAATGCGATCGCATTGCCCGCTGGTGCCGACAGTGACAGCTTTGAGCGTGCCAACGTGAAACGCTATGAAACCGGCCGGGGTGAAATGTCGTTGCAGGTCACCAAAGTGGATAGCGAAACCGGAGAAATCGCTGGAACCTTTACCAGTATTCAGCCCTCGGATACGGACTTAGGCGCAGATGATCCCGAAGAAGTAAAAATCAAAGGGAGTTTCTACGCTCAGGTTAGCCCGAAAGCATAAGGGATTGACCCATTCATCAAACGTGATGCCGTCAAGCGATCGCTCCTAGGGGCGATCGCTTCACCTTTGAAATAGCGTTGCCGATTCGCATTGATTTTGTATTTTTACTAAAATGCACGGTGATTAATTTTTGTGGTGATTTTTATTTCTGTGGGAAAAATACGGTTGGCATTCGTCCAATCGAACCGTACACTAAGGTGATCAGACTCAAATAAGACTGTCTGTGATTCATCTTCAAAATCTTTGAAAGCTTTGACCCGGCGGCGATTAGGTCAAATTTTGCCCAGATCGCGATCGCCCCGCCCTCAACCCCCAAAATCACCCCTTCTCGCTCCCTTTCTCTCCGAACTATTTAATAACTCTTTATTGTTCACTGCCGCGAGGCGTTAAACCCATGCCAATTCATTCACGCACCCTCAAAGGAGACAGCCTATCCCTGCTACAGGCCTATCGCACGACCCCGGATCTACAGACTCGGAATCGGCTCGTGCATCTCAATATTGGTTTAGTCCGTCGTGAAGCGCATCATTGGGTTGAGCGTTGCTCTGAAAGTTACGAAGATTTGCTCCAAGTGGGCTGTTTAGGTCTGATTCGAGCCATCGAGCGGTTTGATGTCACCAAGGGTAATGCCTTTAGTTCTTTTGCCATTCCCTACATTCGGGGCGAAATCCAGCATTATCTGCGGGATAAAAGCACTCCGATCCGCATTCCTCGCCAGTGGCAAGAAATTTGGCGGCGGGCGGTCAAGGTGACGCAGGCTCTGCGCGCAGAGAGAGGGCGACAACCGAGCGATCGCGACATCGCGGCTGCCCTTGACATCTCCCTCGCCCACTGGCAAGAAATTAAACTCGCCCACCAAAACCGCGAACCCCTCAGCCTCGACTGTCCCCTCGGCAACACCGAGGATGGATCATTTAGCCTGGGGGAATTGGTGCCCGACCACCACTACCGCAGTTTTCAACTGGCCCAAGACGATCAAATCCGTCTCCAACAAGCCCTCGTGCAGCTTGAAAAACGTACCCGTGATGTTTTAGAGTTCGTTTTTCTCCAAGACCTGACCCAAAAAGAAGCCGCCGATCGCTTAGGCATCAGTGTTATTACCGTCTCGCGGCGCGTTAAAAAGGGAGTCACTGCCCTCAAGACGCTGATGAACAAGACTTAGAAAAGTTCGGAACCCAATGCTCACCGTGGGAACAGGTGATTTATACTCAAGGCAAGTGTGGATGAATGGTGGGAGTATCCCAAGGGGACAAGGATCATAATGCGTAGACAGCTAGTTATCACCGGATTTACCGCCACAACCCTATTGCTTGGGGGGTGTGGAATTTTATCTTCGCTGCCCTTCATTGGCGGCGGTGAGGAAGAGGTTTTGGTGCCAGAGGCTGTGCCCATTGACCCCCAATCTGCCGAAAATTTTGAAGATCCCCTCGTGGCCGAAGGCGAACCGCCGCCGCCCCCTGCGGCTGGAGATGATGTAGCCGAAGGGTTGATTCCCTTGGCTGATGCGGATACGGTGGCGCGGCTGGGGCAAGCGCGACAGGGGCGAACCGACCCGTTCTCGACGATTCCGATAGAAGGCACTATACCTCCGTCAACCCGATTGCCCCAAATTCCCAGTCTTCCTAGTGTTCCCGCTGCACTCATTCCCCAATTGAGATTTCCTCGAAGCCCATCCAATACTCCCAATTTTCCAACTCCCCGAACGCCCCAAAACACTCCAGTTCCTTCAACTCCCCGAACGCCCCAAAACACTCCAGTTCCTTCAACTCCCCGATCGCCCCAAAACACTCCAGTTCCTTCAACTCCCCGATCGCCCCAAAATATTCCAACTCCTCCAACTCCCCGATCGCCCCAAAATACTCCCGTCCCGGAGCCTTTTGCACCGGATTTACCGGATCTGCCGGAGCCCACTCTTGCCCAAGGCATCAATGTGACGGGGGTTGTGGTGAAAGCGGATGGCACGAAGTATGCGATCGTGGAAACCTCCACGGGGAGGAGTACCTACGTGCGTGAAGGGGATTTTGTGGAAAATGGTCAAGTGTTGGTGAAGCGAATTGAATCCCGCCAGGGAGGAACACCGCGAGTCGTGTTTGAAGAATTGGGCATTGAAGTGACCAAATCCTTGGGCGAGGGGGGTGGGCCAGTGGCAATGACTCCTAGGGGAACAACCCCGCCTAGACAGCCAGGCAACTCGCCTAGTTCTGCTAGTAGTTGCCAGTGTCCTGAAGACCGTGATGCTGCTGGAAGGCTCTGTGGAGAGAGGTCAGCGTATTCCAGAGCAGGAGGTGGAGATGGTTTTAGCTGTTCAGCTCAACAGGTTGGAGACAAACGGTATGTTTAAGTCCACTGCACGTTTAGGAGCCTAGGGGAAAAAGCATGAAAAAACGATTGAGTTGTGCAACCTTGTCGTTGGCGCTGTATCAGGAAGTGGCGGCGCAGTTGCGACAATTGCCCGGTGTGGTGGCGGTGGAGTTGGAGCCGCAGGGGGCTGTTGCCTTTGATTATGCCCAAAGCCAGATCGCGGCGTTGCAGATTACCTGGGGGAGCGATCGCACCTCTAGCAGCGATCGCCAACTGCGCACCATTTTGGATTATTACGCTCAATCATTCGGTTTGTGGCACGAAGCTGAGTGCGCCTAAGTCTTGATTAAATCCATAAAGGAGGTGAGCTTTGAATATCTCGATCCCTCTTCTATGAAGTTATGGTCTATATCACTATTAGGGTAGATGTGGGGGCTGCTTCAGTATCCAGAATTTCGAGTTCATTAAATAACTTATGGCGTAGGTTGGCCAAGCTGAAACTCGCCTTCATAGACCCGCCCATCAGCATAGCGGATGCGCCCCACACCATGAGGAGCACCAAGACGTAGCTCACCGGTATAGCGATCGCCATTACCAAAAAAACATGATCCCCGACCGCTTAATGTTGCATCATTAAACTGCCCTTGGCAGGTCGTGCCATTGGGAAACGACAGGTTACCGTTTCCGTTGGGTTGCCCTCTCCAAAAAGTACCTGAAAAGCGAGTACATTGAAGTTGACCATTTTGCTGGGCACAAGCGTTATAGGTGAACGTTCCTTGTCCATGAGGGACTCCATTCTGAAATAAGCCATCATAACGAGAACATCGCAAATCACCGCTATAGTTTCGACAGTTTCGATAGACCATTGACCCTCGCCCAGAGGGTTCACCATTAACGACTGTCCCGTAATAACGATGGTCGCGAAAGACAAATAAGCCAGTGCCATTAGGTAAGCCATTGCGGACATCACCTTGATACCGATCATCATTACCGTAAATAAATTTACCTTTACCGTGGGGTTGTCCGTTACGAAATTCGCCGTCGTAGATGCTTGTAAAATTTTCGTCTTCGTCGTCTTCTATGTCGTAGTAGTAGAACACACCGCGCCCGTGGCGGCGACCGTTGAGGATGTCGC
>CAZCWE010000011.1:8788-10220 GCA_964502285.1 uncultured Spirulina sp.
TTGCCTTTGCCGTGGGGCAACCCGTTGCGAAATTCGCCGTCGTAGATGGTTTGGAAATTTTCGTTGCTGGTTTCGGTGTCGTAGTAGTAGAACACACCGCGCCCGTGGCGGCGACCGTTGAGGATGTCGCCTCGATAATAGCCATCGGGATATTGACAGATGCCATTGCCGGTATAGCCCCGAAATTGGCCTTCGCAGCGAACGCCGTCGGGGAGGGTGATGATGTATTGAGCCTGGGCAGCGGGAGGGGCGAGGAGGGCGGCGATCGCTTGCAAGCCCAATGTCGCGGCAACCCCAACACCAACAGTCGTTAGACGTTGCAGAATGCTCGTTGTCCGATGGGGAGTGATGACCATAAACATTCCTGAGCTAAAAAAATGCATACGTTAACCTTGTCAATTGACACTGACGAAGGGAAATTCAACCCTAGTCTAGCTTGGAATTTCCCAATCGGAGCAGAGAAGACCAATACGGTAAGATGGGAAGATTGTGAACGCCGTTAGAATAGTTTGATCGCGCATGGATATTAAGACTTTTATGGAGCAATGTGTGGGCAAGTGGTTCGCCCAGCGCACCTGTTATCAACTGACAGAGAATCATTCCGAGAGTGCCAAGGCTGAAGTGACGATCGCCTGGCTTGCTCCCGATGCCGCTCCCGTTCAATCCCTCTGCGCGAAGACCGCGATCGCACCCGAAACCGTCTGGGGCGGCCTCGATATCCAGTGGGACAACTCCGTGGATTCGGGACAACCGAAACAGGTGGGCAGCACCGTGATGGCCCTCGCCGCCCCGGAACCCCACAGCCCCACCGGCCAACTGCTCCGGGCCGATTTAGCCGTAGGAACCTATGCCCTCGGCGCGGATCAAGCCCTCACCCTGACGGTGCAGGATGGCTCCCACCACTACGAAGAGCGGATTTGGTTTGCCAGTGAAAATCTGCGGTTTCGGACGGTGACGATCCAAACCGACGGGGTGATTTGCCAAACGGCGTTCTATTCTGAAATTCGACGGATGCAAAGTTAAGATGACACGATTGGTTGTTGCCACGGGCAATCCGGGCAAAATCCCGGAATTATCGGTCTATCTTGCCGATTTAGGGGTGGATCTGGTGATCAAGCCCCCGGCATTGGAGATCGAAGAAACGGGGCAAACGTTCCTGGAAAATGCTGAATTGAAAGCGTCCCAGGTGGCGCAGGCCCTGGGGGAATGGGCGATCGCCGATGACTCTGGCCTCGCGGTGGATGCCCTCAACGGTGCGCCGGGTCTGTATTCCGCCCGCTACGGCAACACCGATGCCGATCGCATCGCTCGCCTCCTAGCAGCATTAGGCGATACAGAGCAGCGATCGGCGCAATTTATTTGTGCGTTGGCGATCGCGGCTCCCGATGGTGCGATCGCCCTCCACGCCGAGGGCATCTGTCCCGGCGAAATC
>CAZCWE010000011.1:10230-15369 GCA_964502285.1 uncultured Spirulina sp.
GGCTTTGGCTATGACCCGATCTTCTACGTCCCTGAAATCGGGTTAAGTTTCGCCGCCATGTCCGCCGCCCAAAAAGACGCGATCAGCCATCGCGGCCGCGCCTTTCAAGCCCTACTGGCCCAATGGTCAACCCTGCCCTTTGCCAATTCAGGGGGCGGATAAACGCCAGCCGGATTTGACCACTTGCCGACTGCGGGCGATCACCAGGGCATCATCGCCCACATCCTCCGTGACCGTCGAACCCGCCGCAACGGTGACCTGCTCACCCAACACCAAGGGCGCGACGAGGACAGAATTAGACCCGGTTTTGCAGCCGCTGCCGATGATGGTGGCGTGTTTATTCACACCGTCATAGTTGGCGGTGATCGTGCCTGCGCCGATGTTGACGCGATCGCCCAGGGTTGCATTGCCCAGATAGGACAGATGGGCAATATTTGTCTTGTTGCCCACTTGGGTCTGCTTCAGTTCGACAAAATTACCAATCCGGCAGCCTTGGCCTAGCTCCACATGACCCCGCAAATGGGCGTAGGGGCCGATGCGCGTCTCGGCGGCCACGGTGCTGTCGGTAATCACGGAATACATCGCCGTCACGTTCTCCCCCAGTTGGCTATTTTCGATCAAACTGCCGGGGCCGATGCGACAGCCTGCACCGATCACCGTGTTGCCGCGTAGGTGGGTTTGGGGTTCGATCACTGTGTCGGGGGCAAGTTTTACCGTGTCGTCGATGGTGATGCTGTCGGGGTTGATCAACGTCACGCCCGCCCGCATCCAGTCGTCTTTAATCCGCCCTTGGAGCATATCGGCGGCCATGGCGAGTTGGCGGCGATCGTTAATCCCGGTAATTTCTTGAATATCCTCCACATCGACGGCCATCACCTGCGCCATCATTGCAAACACGTCCGTCAGGTAATATTCCTGCTGATCATTCTCGTTGGAGAGTTTGGGTAAAACGGCGGCGAGTTGGGGCCAGTGGAAACAGTAGACCCCGGCATTGATGCGGGGGTTTTGGCGTTGGGCCTCGGTGCAGTCGCGGTCTTCGATGATCTGCTGCACGTAGTTTTCGTCGTCGCAAAACACGCGCCCGTAGCCTTTGGGGTTGGCGAGTTGGGCGGTGAGGAGGGTGGCGCTGTTGCGGTGGGTGCGATGGGTGTGGAGGAGGGTGGCGATGGTTTCGGGGCGGAGGAGAGGCACATCACCATTAAGGACGAGGAGATCGTCGTCAACGCCGTTGAGGGGGTCGAGGAGTTGTTGGATGGCGTGGCCGGTGCCGAGTTGTTCGGTTTGCTCGACGAATTCGATCCCCGGCAAATGCTCAAGGGTGGTGCGGACGCGATCGCTCTGATACCCCACGATGACTAATTGCCGCGTTGGTTCCACGGTGCTACAGCTTTGTAACACCCGTTCGACTAAACTTTTACCGCCCAAGGGATGGAGCACCTTAGGTAAATCGGACTTCATTCTCGTGCCGCGCCCGGCTGCCAAAATTGCTACCGCTACCATAGTTTTATCAGGACTCAATTTTTAGATACTGTGAATTGAAATGATCCCAGGCGCGATTCACCCCGGATCAGGGCATGGAGGACGAGAGCCACCGGAGCCGGGACGATCCGACCCGTTGCCCCGTCTCCACCCTTGATCGGGATCTCGGTTGATGCCTAGGATGCCTCATTTTCACAGCAAAGACCGTTCCCATTGTCTTGAAAAATGGCCCAATCGCCTAATCCCGATGGCATATTCTGATCTGTTGCGCCTCTCCCAAGGCCAACTCAACACCTTTACCCAATGTCCCCGCCGCTATCAATACACCTACCGCGAGCAGTTGGGGCGACCGATTGATCCCAACCGCCAGGAAAGTTTGACTTGGGGGAGCCAGTTTCACACCCTGATGCAGCAGCGGGAGTTAGGGCTGCCGGTGGAGGGGATGTTCACCCCCGATGACCCGCTGGGGATGACCTATCAGGCGTTGTTGGCGAAGCTGCCGGAATTACGGGAGCCTGACCCGGATGTGGTGCGGGAGGCGGAGCATCGCCGGATTTTGAACTGGCCCGATGTGGTGTTGACGGTGGTGTATGACCTGCTGTTGGTGACCTCGACTGAGGCGACGATTCTCGACTGGAAAACCTATCGGGATGTGCCGCCCCGCGAAACCGTGGCGCAAAATTGGCAAACGAAGCTCTATCCCTTTGTGTTGGCGGCAACGTCGGACTATGCGCCGGAACAGATTACGATGACCTACTGGATTGTGGGGGATGCGGAGAATGTGCGATCGCACACCTTCCCCTACAGCACGGCGGCCTATCTCGCCACCCAAGCCGAACTCCGCGCCATCATTGCCCAGCTCACCGCCGCTGAAGAACAGTACCACGACCACGCCATCCCCTTTGCCCAAGTCCCCGAAGCAAAGGGCCTCTGTCGCCGCTGCCCCTTTGTCCAATGCTGCGAACGTCAAGAAACTCCCACATTTTCCCCCACCCAATGGTCAGAAATGGTTAATAATTTGGGGGAGATCCCCTTGTAGGATTCTCTGTTCAACCCCGACGTTCATCGCCTCCTTCTCGGCTGGAGTTCTTTCGGGATCGGTGCATTTAGACTTGTCCAACCTAGCGCGATCGCTCCAAAGTCACATCGCCCGGTGTGGTTTTACCCTCGCCACGGCATAAAGCTTTAGATTTTGTTCAGTATCCAGGATTTTTAATGCCGGATACTGGTAATGAGAGAAGGACTATATTTCTAGCTACTTATCCCTGCTCTTGCCAGACTACCGATGAATAGTGCCCCCAATGACCTCAGAGTTCTTAGCAGTCTGCAATTTATTAGCGCCCTGATTGCAATTCCGATTAGTTTCTTGATGGGCGTTCAGAAAATTGCCTTGTTCGTGTTGGGGGACAACCTCCAAGCCGGTGAAAACCTCGCGACCAATACCGTCGCGTTCAACAATGGCGCGATCGCCCTGCTCTCGCTGTTGACGTTTTGTATGGGGATTGTGGCACTGTATCTCAGCCTGTCGATCAACTCAGGAAATCGCCGCGTTGCCCTCTACGGCACGATGATCACCCAAGCGGTGCTCTGTGGCGCCGAATTGGCGAAGTTTGGGTTTGGCGTGCGGGGGAATTTACTGACGATTTTGCTGGCGATCGCAATCATGGGGTATCTCTACAAACCCCAGTGGGGCAGCATCGTCCAGAGTTTTCGCCAAGGCACATTCCGTTTTCCGCAGTCGTTGCAACTTGACCTCATTCCTGCCCGTCAGCCCGGCACACCCACCCCCGGCGACCCCCGCGATCCCGAAATTGCGCCCCAGAACGACTAACCCAGAGCGGTAGCGTCCTATGGAGATACCGGCTTGGTTAATCATCGCAGGGGTGGGGATTGCGATCGCTGGCTCCATGAGTCAGCTTTCTTTGCGAGATGTGCAGTGGTTCATGCGCCTGCGTCGTCCGCCCTGGCTCACCTTTGAACGCTTCATTCCCCTAATTTGGATCACGATTTTAATCTGTGGCGGCTGGTCAGCCTATCTGGTGTGGCAAACGATGCCCGGCACAGCCCAAGCCTGGCAATTCATGGCCGGATATACGTTTCTCGAAGTGGTGATCATGGCCTATACCCCGGTGATGTGTCGCTGTCAGCGGTTGCTGGTGGGGGTTGCCATTGGTGGCTTTGGGGTCGTGGTGGGCGCAGGCTTAACGATCCTAGTCTGGCCGATCTCCCCGTGGGGCGGCGTGCTACTCTTGCCCTATCTGCTCTGGAGCCCGATCGGCACTTGGGTGACTTGGAAAATGGTCGCCCTCAATCCGGGTCACGGTTAGCCGCGTTGCGTCCTAAATCAGAGGGTGGCCTGAGTGATAAACATCCGGCTGCATTCTGGGCACAAACTGATACAGTTCTTAACAAAGATACTCAGGAATCCGGAAACGGTTTAATCTAAAAACTGACTCAAAATACTTATTGAATTCGTTTAATCCATCGGCATTGCGCCACCTAAGACAAATCAATCAGGTGTAAACAGACATGAAGTTTCAGTCTGATCCGGTGGATCACCCCACTGAACCACTGAGGCTGACGTTGATTGTTCCACTTGAGATTAAGCGGATTGTCATTAATACACCTGTGTAAAACCGTGGATAGGAGATAACTGAGCAGACTATGACGATTACGGCAAGTGGTGGAAGTTCAATAGCCCGCCCGCAACGATATCAAACGGTTCCCACGTCGGCGATCGCGCAGGCTGAACAACAAGACCGTTTCCCCGATATGCGGGAGCTAGGCGAACTCAAGGCGTTTTTCGATTCTGGAAACAAACGGATTGCGATCGCGCAAACCATTTCCCAAAACGCAGAAATTATCGTATCGCGGGCCGCCAACCGCATTTTTACCGGCGGCTCTCCCATGTCCTTTTTGGAAAAGCCCCCCGCCGATGACGCGGAAATGACCCCGGCCAGCGGCACCACCTCAGAAGGCACAGACCCTGGCACCGTCACCTTTGTGGAAAGCGGCGGCGGCAACAGCGTGCTCGACAGCATCAAAAACCTGTTTTTGAGCACGGGGAATAAAATCGAAACGCCCACCGGGTTTCGCACGATTCCGATCAGCAAATATGGCCCCCGCAACATGCAAAAATCCCTGCGGGATTTGTCTTGGATGTTGCGCTATGTCACCTATGCGATCGTCGCAGGTGACCCCAACATCATCACGGTGAACGTGCGCGGCTTGCGGGAAATCATCGAAAACGCCTGCTCTAGTGCTGCCACGATCGTCGCCATCCAAGAAATGAAGGTGGCCGCCCGTAAATATTTCGGCACAGACGAAGACGCGATCGCGCTCGTCTCGGAATATTTCGATGTCGCCCTCACCGAGTTTAAAGCCCCCCTCCCCTCGGACAAACTCCGTCAACGGGAATCCGCCGATCAGCAAGGGCTACAACTGCCCCAAAGCTACTTCAACGCCGCCGAACGTCGTCAAAAGTTCGCCATGAAGCCCGGCCTCTCTGCGTTGGAAAAAGGTGCGATCGTCAAGGCTGCTTATCGGCAAATCTTTGAACGGGATATCACCCGCGCCTACAGCCAATCGATCTCCATGCTGGAATCGCAGGTGAAAAACGGCGACATTTCCATGAAGGAATTTGTGCGCCGCTTGGCGAAA
>CAZCWE010000011.1:15379-18682 GCA_964502285.1 uncultured Spirulina sp.
TCTACCGCAAGCAGTTCTTTGAGCCGTTCATCAACAGCCGCGCTCTCGAACTCGCCTTCCGCCATATTCTCGGCCGTGGCCCTTCGTCCCGTGAAGAGGTGCAGACCTATTTCTCGATCGTTTCTGCCGGCGGCTTAGGTGCGTTGGTGGATGCCCTCGTGGACTCCCAAGAATACTCCGATTATTTCGGCGAAGAAACCGTGCCGTACCTGCGCGGTTTGGGTCAAGAAGCCCAAGAATGTCGCAACTGGGGGATGCAGCAAGACCTGTTTAACTACAGTGCGCCCTTCCGCAAAGTGCCGCAATTCATCACCACCTTTGCAAAATACGAGCAACCCTTACCGGATCAGCACGTCTACGGGGCTGGCAATGACCCGCTGGAAATTCAATTCGGTGCGATTTTCCCGAAAGAAACCCGCAACCCCAACACCCGCCCGTCGCCCTTCGGTAAAGATACCCGCCGGATTCTGATCCACCGCGGCCCGGCCACCAATAGCCAAGTGAGCAATCCGAAAGCACGGGGTGAGTTCCCCGGTAGCCTCGGCGCGTCGGTGTTCCGCTTAGATCAGTTGCCCACCGGGAAGAAAGGCGTCAGCGTCAAATATTCCGAAAGCAGCACCCAAAAATTCCTCAACGCGGCCTATCGCCAAGTGTTTGGTCGGGAAGTCTATGCGGGTCAACGCTTGACGGTGGCGGAAATCCAACTGGAAAACGGCGACATCACGGTGCGCGAGTTCGTCAAGGCGTTGGCGAAGTCGGAGGTGTTCCGCAGTCTCTACTGGTCGTCGATGTATGTTTGTAAGTCGGTGGAATACATTCACCGCCGCCTCTTGGGTCGCCCCACCTATGGCCGTCAAGAGATCAACGCCTATTTTGATATCTGCGCCAAGCAGGGTTTCTATGCCTTGATTGATGCGATCGTCGATAGTCAGGAATATACCGAAACCTTCGGGGAAGATACGCTGCCCTATGAGCGGTATGTGACTCCGGCGGGGATGCAAATGCGGATGGCACGTCCGGGGGCACTGAAGCCCGATTTTGGGACGAAGGTGACGGTGGAAACCACGCCGCGCTTTATCGAACTGGGTCAGGCTACTGCGAATCGGACGGAGCCGGATGTCAATTTCCGGGTCAACCAAGGGGTGACGGCACAACGTCAACAAACGAAGCTATTCAAGCTGACGAATTTGAGCGACAAGGTGGCGTTGAAGAATGCGATCGCTGCTGCCTATCGTCAAATCTTCGAGCGCGATCTCGCCCCCTACGTGATCCAAACCCAATTCACCGGCCTCGAAAGCAAACTCAGCAACGGCGAAATCACCGTCAAAGAGTTCATCGAAGGTCTCGGTCGCTCGGAACTCTACCTCAAGGAGTTCTACACCCCCTACCCGAACACGAAGGTGATCGAGTTGGGAACCAAGCACTTCCTCGGTCGTGCGCCCCTCAACCAAAAGGAAATCCAAACCTACAACCAAATCCTCGCGACCCAAGGCATCAGCGCCTTCATCGGGGCAATGGTGAACGGCATGGAATACCTCCAATTGTTCGGTGAAGATACCGTCCCCTATCGTCGTTTCCCGACGCTCCCGGCGGCGAATTTCCCGAACACCGAGAAGCTCTACAACAAGCTCACGAAGCAAGACAGCGAAGTGGTTGTCCCCAGCTTTGAGCCCGTGGGTATCCGCTAACTCTAACTTCTCGATTTAACCTAAAACCCCCTCATTCCGAGGGGGTTTTATTCTGTTACACTCCCAAACTCTGATGCTATGGTAATAGGCATAAAAAATCGGAATTTTTGACAACGGTTAACTGCTGAGCAACATGATGTCACTGTCTATGAAATCAAGGTTAAAGCGAGAGAATTATGAGCAGCAGTAATAGAGAAGAGTTTATCCAATATGTCAAAGATTGGAAAATCAAAAATGGAACATCAATTCCAGATCAATATAGGAAGCTTCGAGATAGCTTTAATCGCGATTTTCCAAAAGAAGAAATTTCAAATCTGACCCTAGAAGATTATGTTTTAGGCTTACCCGAACGAAATCCACATGGTTTCAGTCATCAAATTGAGTTTGACACTAAAAAACTTGGCAGTGTTTCAGGGGGAAGTTCAAAAAAACATGGTGTATATTGGCGCAAAGATGCGCAGAGTTATGAATATGCGAAACTAATGGGTTCAAGTCCTGAAAATGTATTCACAAATATCAAAAAAGCATTGCTTGACCTAATTGAAAAAGTGAAAAATCGTGACTTTGAAAATTTAGACAACATAGCAGATGATTTTAGTCTCAATAATGTTTTGCGAGTCAAGCCATTATCCCTATATTTTCCGGATCTATTTTTGCCGATTGCGATGCCCCATCACCTAGATGAATTTTTGGGGCTTTTAGGTTTAGCAAAGCCAGATGGGACACTTGCTAAAAACAGAGCATTACTTGATGGTTTGCGATCAATTCCAGAGATGCAAGGTTTTGATACGTGGGCAATGATGTGTGTTTTATATGGTTTTGACGATGAGAAAAAACTACTTTCAAAATCGAACGATAATGGAAGTTCTGAACCTACAGAAAAAGACGAAAATACTAACGATGACTATGGTCAAAGATTGTGGATTTTTCAAGGCAATCCTAAAATTTTTGATGTTCATTCTGCACTACGATCGCTCTCTACTGTGACGTGGTTAGTCAAGCAACATAAAGATAAGATTTCAAATGGTGATTATGTTTATTTTTGGCAATCGGGGGGAACGCAAGCCGGAATCATTGGTGTGGGAATGATCACCTCAGAACCTCACCTAATCGAGATGCCTGAAACTGAGTTTCCGTTTGTTGTGGATGATCAGAGCCTCCAAGGGCAAAAGCTCAGGGTCTCCATTGATATTCTCGATGCTTTTAAAACACCACTATTGCGTTCTGAGCTGATAGAAAATGATGATCTTGCCGGTTTATCGATCCTAAATTTTAACCAAGGCACTAATTTTTCAGTGAGTTCTGCTGAATCAGAAATCATTGATCAATTGATTGAAAAGCATCAGCAACAGACTCGAATCTCACCAAGATTCACAAAAGAGCAGGTGATAGCTGCCACACATTATCAACCACAAGCCCTCGATCGCCTCCTGCGCGCGCCGGATGCCCTCGGCGAAGGTGCCGCCCTGGTTGATCAAGGTCGCGAACAGCTCGCTGGGGTTGATCTCGCCGCCGCTCATCTCCGAGAAGTGCGTCCCCCGTTCGAGGAACGCCTGCTCGACCAGCGAGCTGATGTTGCTGATCCGGCCCACCGTCACGATGGCGTAGGTGCCGA
>CAZCWE010000011.1:18692-24889 GCA_964502285.1 uncultured Spirulina sp.
GCAAGGAGGCGTCGAAGCATGTCGGCGTGTGGATCGAGTGGGGTCTTCACCGGCCCACCCGGAACAGGCAAAACCCACCTCGCCCAAAACCTCGCAAACTACCTCACCAGCGAAACCGATGGACTGATCGAAACGATTCAACTCCATCCGGCTTACACCTACGAAGACTTTATGCAAGGACTACGACCGATCGCAGATAAAAATGGCCAACTCACCTACAAAATGATGCCCGGTCGCTTTTTGGAGTTTTGCGATCGCGCCCGTCAGCGTGACGGCAACGGCATTGCCGTCGGCTGGGAGTTCCGGGATCTGGATGTCGAACGCTTTCTCGAGCTTGAACACGATGTCCAAGAAATCGCCGGAAGCGATCGCAGTTTCAGTATTCCCGCCAATGTCTACATTATTGGCACGATGAACACCGCCGATCGATCCATTGCCCTTGTGGATCATGCCCTTCGTCGTCGCTTCGCCTTCATTGAACTTGCCCCCGACTACCGCATTTTGACCCAATGGCATCAGGAACAGGCAACCGGATTTAATCCTAGTGGCCTGATTGCAGTGCTGGAAAATGTGAACGCCGCGATCGGCGATAAAAATTACGAAATTGGGATCTCATTTTTCCTCGATCGCAACCTAAAAAATAATCTTGCTGATATCTGGGAACTCGAAATTTATCCCTATCTTGAAGAACTGTTTTACAGCGAACTCGACAAAATCGAGCCATTTCGTTGGGACAACATCAAAGCCGAGATTGACCCCAATCAAAACGCATCCGATGGTTGAACTCTCCCTCGTTGAATATCAACCAAAATTCCTAGATCGCGACCGGATCGATGATGCGATCGCGCAACAGATTTGGCAGAACTATCGCCAATATCTCGACATCGAAACCCCCAGTTTCAAAACGCAACAACGCTGGAACATCACCCCCAAAGGCGTGATCGGTACAATTCCCCTCGCGCCTGATTTCACGATTCGCATCCAGCCGAAAACCGCGATCTTCAACATCTGGCAGATGCTCGATACAGTGGGCAGCCTGAAAAGTCTTCAGATGTTCGAGCAACTGACCGCCTGCGATCGCCTCGAAGACCTCTGCGATATTCTCGCCCAAACCCTCGCCCGCCAGATTCTCGACCTCGCCCGCCACGGCCTCGTCGCCAGCTACCAACCCCACCGCGATCGCCTCATTTCCCCACGGGGTCGCATCGACTGGCCCCGCACAGCACGATCGCCCTGGCAAACTCGCCTGCCTTGTCACTACACCACCCGCACTGCCGACATCCCCGACAACCAAATCCTGCTCTGGACACTGCACCACCTACGCCGCACCCGCCACCTCTGCCGCGCCACCACCCAAGCCCAACTCGCCCACGCCCACCGCGCCCTGCGGGGCTCCATTTCCCTCGTCCCGTTCACTGCTAATGACTGCCGCGATCGCCTTTATGATCGCCTCAATGCCGACTATCAAATCCCCCATACCCTCTGCGGCTTCTTCCTCGAACATCTCAGCCCCGGCCAGCATCACGGCGATCGCCACGCCCTCCCCTTCCTCCTCAACACCGCCCAACTCTACGAAGCCTATGTCGCGGCGTGGCTCGCCCAACACCTACCGCCCCAGTATCGTCTCAAAGCCCAAGACCCCTACAAATTCAGCCCCAATCACCGCTACAAAATAGACCTAACAATCTACGATCGCACCACCAACAAAGCGATCGCCGTCCTCGACACCAAATACAAAACCCCCGAAAAGCCCAGCAATACCGACATCAACCAAATCCTCACCTACGCCCATTTTAAAAAGAGCGATCGCGTAGCCACCCATCGCGCCATCTTGATCTATCCCGAATCACTGCCACAGCCCCTCGACCAAATCAGCGACACAATCCACCTTCAGAGCCTCGTATTTGGGTGCGATCCGGATAAGGACGGCGCGGCATTTCTCGCCCAATTGGGGCTTTGATCGGGCGGCAATATCTCCGATCGCAATCGCTATCATGGGTGAATGCGCTTTCTCCTCCTGCCCACACCATGAAGCAAACCCGAACGTTCACCGCCATCATCCAACCAGAAACGGATGGCTACGTTGCCCTCTGCCCAGAACTTGACATCGCCAGTCAGGGGGACTCTGTAGATGAAGCCAAACAGAACCTCAGCGAAGCCCTCGAACTTTTCTTTGAATGTGCAAGCCGGAGTGAAATCGAGAATCGCCTTCAGCAAAACGTGATCATTACTGAGCTAGAGGTGGCGGTTGGGTAAGCTCAGAACCTTATCGGGTCAAAGCGTCTGTAGAATTCTTCAATCTCAAGGCTTTGTCAGAATTCGACAGCGTGGTAGCCACATCATCATGCAGCGCCAATTGGAAGACACCACTATCACTGTTCCTGTTCCCCGCCAAACCCAGCCACGCCGACATCAACCAAATCCTCGCCTACGCCCATTTTAAACAGAGCGATCGCGTAGCCACCCATCGCGCCATTTTGATCTATCCTGAATCACTGCCGCAGCCCCTCGACACCATCAGCGGCAGGATTCATCTGCAAAGCCTCACCTTTGGGTGCGATCGTGACACAAGCGGGGCGGCATTTCTCGCCCAACTTCAGCTTTGATGCTACCGTCATGCATCCGACTCAATCGGATGTAGTTTACCCATACTAAACCCACTCAAAACTTGATAGTTTTGGTAACCCTGAACGAGCTAATCTGTTTACTGATCGCGTAGCAATGCCACAAAACCCGCTTGCTCAAAATGGTGATCATAGGCCAGTGCTTCTAAAATTTTGTGCTCCTGCATCACATGAAAAGAAACACAATCCGTGTGACTCCAAGCTTGATCAGACCGTTGCCGATAGAGTGCCAAAGCAGCATTGAAAAGTTGAGTACTCTGGGGAATTATTTCAACGGTTTCATCCTCCAGCAGCGAATCAATTAAGCTCACCGCAGCTTGCCGAAACCTTGCCCCACGCCGTGAAAAAGCATTCAGCAATTCATTGAGCACTAACTCTGTTGTGACAAACTGAGCAGGCAAGACTTGCTCCGTAATCCAAAGGGATTGCTCATGTAAATCATCATCAGGAGAAATGAGCGCGATCCAGTAGCCTGTATCGACGAAAATAGTTCTCATTCCTCTAGTTTTGGCGCACCATATAAGTAGTAGTCCAAATTTTTAGCGAAATCAGCAGGTAATACATCAGCTTGGCTAGACGATAGATCCTGACCGATTTTCCTCGCCTTCAGCAAAAAACTAGGCGTTTTATGATTTACAGGTGCAGATAGATCTTGGTTTCCGTTGCTCCGTTCTGAAAGCCTCTGTTTCAGAAAAAGAAAGAACGTTAAGACTTCTTCAAGTAAAAAGTCTGGTGCTTGGCTGATTTCGTGGATAAGCCGTTCCTTGGGACTCACGATTAGAGGTCTCTGTAGAGGTCACAATTAAGATATGGGTATCAGTCTAACGGGTGGCGTTATTCGGTAGCAAACCTAATTCGTCAACAGTGAGCGGAGCACCGCCACGCCACCCACGCCGCGATCGCCGTCCTCGATACCAAAGATAAAATCCCCGCCAAACCCAGCCACACCCTGCTTCAACTCTCATCGTCAAAGAAGCGATAGAACAAGTAGGCATCTTTGAATGAATGCTCATCGTTGACGTGGTGCATAATCCCTTGCTCGATCAGGATTTGGCCGAGTTTAATGGCTTCTTCGCGGGAGGCGAGTTGCTGATGGAGAAACCATTGCACCATTTCACTCCCCACAAAACAGCGGGGATGCAGTTGCAACCCAAAACGGCGATCGCGAATATCGAGCCCATTTTCGCCGCGCATCAGGGTGACAAGTTCGTGGATTTCGGCATCGCTGGGCTGTTCTTGGGGGGAGAGCAATTCGCACCAATCGAGGACGGTGTCTAGATCGGGGGTGGCGGATGGCGAAGGGGGCGGGTCGGTGTTGCCGGTTTGGGCGCGGGCGATCTGCTGGGCGATCGCGGCAATGGTCGCAGGGCGAAGATTCACATCCCGTTGCGGGAAGGGAATTTCAATGCCGTGGCGGCGGAAATTGGTTTCAATCAGGTAATACAAATCGCTCTGGATGCGAAATTGCAAACGCGGCTCCCGCACCCACACCAAGAGGTCAAAATCTAACGAACTGTCCCCAAAGCCCTTAAACCAAACCTGGGGTTTGGGATAGCGCAACACTTGCGGATGGCGATTGGCAGATTCTAAAACGGTGTTGCGCATTTGTTGCAGGGGGGAGCCGTAGGCAACACCGAAGGGAATATGCAGCCGCGAAACGGGATGGCCGTGGCTCCAATTCACCACTTTGTTATCGATGAATTCGGAGTTGGGCACGATGATCGTGAGGCGATCGATGGTGCTGATCTCCGTGCTGCGCAGGCCAATCCGTTCAACGGTTCCGGTGAGGTCGCCCAGTTTGACGAAATCCCCCACTTGCACGGGCCGCTCCAACATAATGATCAAGCCACTGATCAAATTGTTGGCAATATTTTGTAGACCAAAACCGATCCCCACCCCGACGACACTGACGAGGATCGCCAGGGAGCTAACATCAACGCCCACGGCTTGGAGCACGATCAACAGGCCAACGGTGGTGAGGGTGATTTGGATCAGGAGGGCGATCGCATCTCGCATTTCACGCCGTATCCCCACGCTTTGCAACAGGCGCAACCGAATCACCCGCGTAAACCCTTTCACCCCCAACCACAACCCAAAAATAAGCGCCAAAATTTTGCCCAATTCCAGCACGGAGTAGCTGGCGTTGCCGACGGAAATCAGGTCAGCGGTGAGGCTTTGACGGATGAAGATCAGGGTTTGGTAGCGGTGACGGCGCAGGGTGGGAAACGCGCCCAAAATCCAATAGCCCAGGTTGAACCAGAGCAACCAGGGCAGGATGCCAAACAACACTTCACCCCAGACCAGATACCAGCCTTGGGATTGGGTGCGGCGGCGACGGAGTTGACGACGGAACGATCGCAACAAAATCTGCAACAGCGCAACACCGGCAACCATCCAGATAATCTGCACGGTCACCTTTTGGCGGTAGGGTTCCGTGCGCTGCCATTGGGCGGTTTTGAGGGCGTTTTTTAAGGTGGTGATCCAGAAGTCCGCTTGTTCGGGGGCAGAGATGCCGCCAATCAGATCGGCCTCGGTCAGGGTAAGGAGATGGCGATCGCCGACTCGAATCGTCAGCCCGTTGTCATCGGATACGGCCTGGATGTGAATCGTCTCATCCAGGGGGGTATTGTTCACCTGGGTGGCGAGCACTTGGTTAATAAAGTCAGCTCGATCGCGGGCGCTGAAATCCTCTAGGTCGCGCACGACGAAAAGCTCGCGCCCATCCAGGACAATGGCCGCCTTTTCCACTGGGGGCAGTGGGGCGGGCTGGGCAGCGACATTCACAGGAATGCCCCACAGTAGCGCGATCGCCATGCCCAGTCCGAGCAGACAGGCGAGGATGGGGGTGAGCGATCGCCCTCCATCCCTCCATCGTCTAATCCTCATTAAGATGTTCCTGTTGCCCATGCTTCATCCAGTCCCCATGCTCAAGTCACCCCAACGCAATGACCAAGGGTTGATCCAATCGAAAACACTCGATCCAACAAGCTGATTTTCAGCAAACTCCGCGCCATTCCTCAGCCGTTCTGTAGTTAATGTAGCTGCATTGTTCGCCCATTCCACGGTAAACGCTACATTTGGGCGTAGCCCTGTTTTCCCTAACCCCTGTGCAACATAATTTCATGAGTAACGACAGCGAATATCTCAAACAAGAAGAAGCCACCCGTGTCCGTGTCTTGAGTGAAGCCTTGCCCTACATCCAAGCCTTTACCGGGCGCACCATCGTTGTTAAATATGGCGGCGCAGCGATGAAAGATGGCAGCCTCAAAGATAAAGTGGTGCGAGACATTGTGTTTCTTTCCTGTGTCGGGGTTCGTCCGATTGTCGTCCATGGTGGTGGCCCTGAGATCAATAGTTGGCTTGAAAAATTGGGCATTGAACCCCAATTCAAAGATGGGTTGCGCGTCACCGATGCAGACACCATGGATGTGGTGGAAATGGTGCTGGTTGGTCGGGTCAATAAAGAAATTGTGTCCTTAGTGAATCAGTCCGGGGGCAAGGCAGTGGGCCTCTGTGGTAAAGATGGGGACTTGATTCGGGCGCGTCATGTGGGCGCGGCGGATGTGGGGTTTG
>CAZCWE010000012.1:0-2690 GCA_964502285.1 uncultured Spirulina sp.
GCCATGACCGCCTTTGATCACCTCCTTGATCCCCTCTTTGCCGGGACTGAATTTGGGGTGGCGGAGGAAAATCTACAATCCCGGATTCGGGGCAATTTGTTGATGGCGATCGCCAATAAATTTGGCCATCTCCTCCTCTCTACGGGGAATAAATCAGAAATGGCCGTGGGCTATTGCACCCTCTACGGCGACATGAACGGCGGTTTGGCGGTGATTGCCGATGTGCCGAAAACCCAAGTCTTTAAACTCTGCCACTGGCTCAACCGCGATCGCCCCCTGATCCCCGCCAACATTCTCACCAAACCCCCCAGCGCCGAACTCAAACCTGGCCAAGTGGATCAAGATTCCCTGCCGCCCTACGAGGTCTTAGACGATATTTTGGCGCGATACGTGGAAAACCATGAAGCGATCGCCGACATCATCGCCGCTGGCCACGATCCCGCCGTGGTGGAAACCGTCGTGCGCCTCGTCACCCGCGCCGAATTCAAACGCCGCCAAGCCCCCCCCGGTTTAAAAATCACTGATCGCGCCTTTGGCACCGGCTGGCGAATGCCCATCGCCTGCCGCCAGGGGTAACGCTCTGGGGTTGTTATAGTCGGAATAGGGCCGGTGATGAACGGGTGCGATCGCTCCTCCTGGCTCTTCTATTCCTCAGCAATGGCTTGATTCTATGCGTCTCACCGCTTTGATGACCCGATTGGGTAAAGCCCTACCGTTTGTTACCGGAACCGCTGTGGCGATCGCTGTCCTGGTTACTGTCGATACGATTCGGACGGGCGGGGCATGGTTGCAACAACTGGGCCAAGGGTTGCAGATTACCACCTCCGCAGCCCAGGTGGATGTTACGTCATTAATCGTGACGCAAATCCGCCAAGCCAGCGAACTCACCACAGCGGTCTACAGCCTCGAAACCATTGTCCCCGCTGCCCAGAGTCGAGAATGGGCGGGGCTGACGGTGGGCACAACGAAACTCCTCTACATCGCCCATGGGCGTGTTAAGGCGGGGATTGATCTCAGCAAATTACAACCGGAGGATGTGACGCTCCAAGGGGAGACCCTGATGGTGCGCTTGCCGGCTCCGGAAATTTTAGACCGCGCCATTGATGTGGAGCGATCGCAGGTCTACGACTACGATCGCGGCTTCCTCAACCTCGGCCCCGATGTGGCTCCCGACCTCCAAAGCCGCGCCCAACGGGAAACCCTCCGCACCATCACCGCCGCCGCCTGCGACCAAGGCATCCTCGACCAAGCCAGCGATCGCGCCGAAGTAGCGATCGCCCAACTCCTCACCCTCTCCGGCTATACCCAAGTAAGCGTCGAAGCTGCCACCCCGCCAACCTGTGATCTCTTGCCCCCACCGTCCCCCGCCCCATGATCAAAATCACAGGTTTCCCAAAATCCGGATTTTGGGGCGGCCTGGCCAGAATGCCCATGCTACGGTCAAATGCGATCGTGTGGAGCGGTTGCTGTGGGTTGCATCCTCGCCCTTTGTTTTCCATCAATCCCTCTGAATCACCCGGCTTGGGTTGATCAAAATCACCCCGATGGTGAGGGAGTATCACGCGATCGCCTCGATCCTCATCGCATTATTGCGTCCAAGACATCACGCCAATCCCCAAAAAATATCACCGCCCAAGCCTACGCATATCAAGGCATTGAGCGGTTTTTAGCCAGACAATAGGTGCAGTCCCTCAGAGGTTGGTTGTGATGACGTTCTCCTGCCCGAAACGCCCCCCGGTTTTAGATCTGAACCGTTTAAACATTCTGTATCAATACGACTTGATCATTCTGTGTCCCGATTCAAACCGCAACTATCGTCTCTCCACCACTCAAGTGTCCTTCTGTGGCCTCGACGAAGCGACGCAAGCCCTGCTGCTTGAGCAGGGCTACGCGCCGCCCCTCTCCTGTGAAGGCCAAGGTCGCCTTGTCTGCCCCGTACCTCTCCATCACCCCACGGCACTGCCTATTGAGGTGACGGGGGTGTGGTTTGGGTGATTGATGAGACAGGAGCCGCAATGCTGTCTGGAGGAGTGATCTGGGGTTGCGGGGTTGGGGTTTCGTCTTGGGATGATTGCCAACGGGTGGGCTGCTCCGTAGACGAGGTTGTTGCAAAAAGGGGATCAAAGACACTGGCATCTAGTCCGGCGGCCACCCAACCATAGCCTCCGATAATCCCGGTGATGCAGGTGACATAGGCGGCATACACGGTGAATGGGGCATTGCCGGACAGCCACGGTTTTGTGTTGAGGTTCGGGTTATACCAGGACGGAATCAGGTTCTCCTGTTGTGGATCGCTCACGGTTAGACTCGCTAAGTCTTGAAGGTTAAGGGCTTGCCCAAGGCGGCGCAGAAAGCCACGCAAGTAGATATCTTCGGGCAATTTTTCCAGTTGACCCGCTTCGAGGGCTTGGATGTGAACCACTGGCACGAGGGTTTGATTGGCGAGTTCATCTTGACTGAGGCGACGACGTTGACGGGTTTGTTTGATCTGTTGCCCCATGCGGCGATATTCCTGATGCTGTTGGTCGATCGGGTTCACTGGGGATGGATCGGATGGGTGGGTTGCAGGGGGGAGTTGGTTGCGGGGGGAAGTGGGGTGTGGGGAAGCGATCGCCCGCATCGGAGTGCAATGAACCGCAGGTTCGACCTGGGCAACATAGTCGAGCGTGGTTTGGATCGCTTCACGGTGG
>CAZCWE010000012.1:2700-15986 GCA_964502285.1 uncultured Spirulina sp.
AGGGCATGGAGTAAGGCGTGGATCACTTCGGGGCGTTCCCCGGTGAGGTGTTGGAGTCCGGTTAATGCGCCTTGGTAAATTTGACCTTGGGTCAATTGAGCTTCAATTTCACTCGATACTGACGCAGAGACCGTTGCGCTTAAACCCGTTGTCGGAAAGTCCATAGGAGTGATTCTCAATGAGTGGCATGAGACAGAATGAGCTGAAGGAGAGAGTTCATGAGCGGTGCGATCGCACCAAGTGAGGGCTAGAACGAATCACCATTCATTCAATCCTGTTGCCACTCTGTTCAGATCATCCCCATTTGAGTCCGGATTATTTCTGAATCGCAGCCGAAAGATCAGAAAATTCACGGAACATTGTGCGATTTTTTCCGTCGATTAGCGGATCATGAACCAGCCACTCTAAGCCGATCGCCGCACCGTTTCCACTGGCAGCGATACCCGCTTTAAATTACTCGCCCGACACCAATCCACATCCGGGCCCACCATAAACGTCACGTAATCTTCCCCGTAGGCCTGCCAATAGGCCTTCACCTCCCCCGTTAAGTCATGGGCATCATCGAGACGTTGCACGATCGCACCCGGTGGAAATTTTTGGGCCACCGGATAATCCTGCCATTTTTGCAGCAACCGCAGCCGATCCTGTTGCGCGTCCGTGAGTAGCTGCCACGCGGCCGTTTTCCACTCGTGATATTGGGCCGTCAACTGCTCCACTTCACGCCAGGTGTCCGCCGTTGCAATCAGGTCGGCCAGTTCTTGGGGGCTGTGAAGCTCAAAATCGGGAGCAGGTAAGGCACTCATGAATTCTTAAGAAATAACAAAAACACTATATTCAGTGTGTCTAGCCTAAAAGTCTAGACTAGACACTCTAAATATAGCGAGTTTGCGGCCGATTTTCTGGCCCTGGGTCTTTTTTTTAACCTAGACTTCGAGGTCTTCTGCGTCGTCGTCGTCCCCTTCTTCACTGGGGGGAACGAGCGCCACAGCAGCGATCGCATCCTGTTGATCCAACCGCTGCACCCGCACCCCCGTCGCCGCCCGCGATTGGGGTGAAATCGCATCCACCACCTGCCGAATGATGATGCCGCGATGGGTAATCAGCATCAACTCATCCCCTTGATTCACCACCCCAAGGGCAACTAATTCATCTTTTTTGACCCGGAACTTAATCGCCCGCAAGCCCAAACCGGCCCGCTTTTGCAGCCGGAATTGATCCACCGGAATTCGCTTGCCGTAGCCCTGCGCGGTCACGGCTAATACCCACGGCCCATCACCAATATCCGCGAGCACTTCCTCGCTGCCGTTGGGATCGTCGTCTTCGTCCTCCCCATCACTGACGGCCAAATCAGCAATGATTTGACTCGGCAGAATATCCATGCCGATCAACTCATCCCCTGATCGCAACCGCATCGACTTCACCCCCCGCGTCGCCCGGCCCAGGGGACGCAGTTGGGTATCATCGGCGCGGAAATGAATCGCCATCCCCTGCCGTGAGCCGATGATGATGCTGTCGGTGGATTTGGTGAGGCGCACCCAGCGCAGTTGATCGCCCTCGGCGAGGGAAATGGCGATCAGGCCATTGGTGCGAATATTGGCGAAGGCAGAGAGGGCGGTTTTTTTGATAAAGCCGGTGCGGGTGAGCATCACCAGATATTCATCGTCGGTGAACTCGCTGACGGCGATGATCGAGGTGATCTTTTCGTCGCGGGGGATGGGGAGCATCTGGACGATGGGCACGCCACGAGCTTGGCGGGAGGCGGTGGGGATTTTGTAGGCGTTGAGCGAGTAAACGACACCGCGATCGCTGAAAAACAGCACCACATTATGGTCACAGCAGGTGAGGAAATGCTCCACCGCGTCATTCTCTTTAATCTTCGCGCCCGCCCGGCCACGGGTGGCGCGGTGTTGCGATTCAAAGGTGTTCACGGGCATCCGCTTGATGTAGCCCTGCTCCGTGAGCATGATCAGCACCGCTTCATTGGCGATCAGATCGGTTTCGTCGAGGTCGCCTTCTGAGGCGAGGATTTCGGTGCGGCGCGGGGTGGCGTGGGTCGCCTTGATTTGCTCGGCTTCTTCAACGATGATTTCGTCGATCCGTTCCCGTCGCGCCAAAATATCTTGCAAATCGGTGATCGTCAGCAGCAATTCTTCGTGCTCGGCTTGGATCTTGTCCGCTTCGAGGGCGGTGAGGCGGCGCAATTGCATCTGCAAGATCGCATCGGCTTGCAGCAGGGACAGGCCAAACCCGGCCATCAGGTCTTCTTTGGCGCTGGCGGTATCGGCGGCGTGGCGGATGGTTTGAATGATCCGATCGAGGTTGTCTCCCAGGGCGATGAGGAACCCTTGGAGGATGTGATCTCGTTCTTGGGCTTTGCGGAGTTTGTATTGGGTGCGGCGTTGGATCGTTTCAATGCGGAAGTCGAGGAAGACTTCGAGGAAGCGTTTGAGGTTGAGCAGTTGCGGGTCGCCGTTGACGATCGCCAACATATTCGCGCCGAAATTGTTGCGAATCGGGGTCTGTTTGTAGAGGTTATTGAGGACGACGCGGGCGATCGCATCCCGTTTCAGTTCGATCACGATCCGCATCCCGTCGCGATCGCTCTCGTCGCGAATATCGGAAATCCCGTCAATTTTTTTATCGTTGACCAGATCGGCAATCTTCTCAATTAACGCCGCCTTATTGGTTTGGTAGGGCAACGCCGTGACGATAATCGCCTCGCGATCGGGCCGTCCCGGTTGCTCGATCAGGTCAATATGGGCGACCCCCTGCATCGTCACGGAACCGCGCCCGGTCAAGTAGGCATCTTGAATGCCGCTGTAGCCCAGGATTTGCCCCCCCGTGGGAAAATCGGGCCCTTTGATAATCTTGCAGAGATCCTGAATCGGCAGCTCTGGATTGTGGATCAGCGCCACCATGCCATCGACGATTTCCCCCAGATTATGGGGCGGAATATTCGTCGCCATCCCGACGGCAATCCCCGACGACCCATTCAGGAGCAGTTGGGGAATCCGCGACGGCAGTACCACGGGTTCCTGTTGTGACCCGTCGAAGTTGTCGGCAAAATCCACGGTTTCCGCTTCGATATCCCGCAGCAGGGAATTCACCGTCAAGGTGTGGAGGCGGGATTCGGTGTAGCGCATCGCCGCTGGGGGGTCATTATCCACGGAACCAAAGTTCCCGTGACCCTGGATCAACGGTTCGCGCATCGAAAAGTCTTGGGCCATCCGCACGAGGGCATCGTAGACGGCGGTATCGCCGTGGGGGTGGTATTTACCGAGGACTTCCCCGACGACACGGGCGCATTTCCGAAAGGGGCGATCGGGGGTTAAACCCAGTTCATACATCGCGTAAAGAATCCGACGGTGAACGGGTTTGAGTCCGTCGCGGGCATCGGGCAAGGCTCGCCCCACGATCACGCTCATGGCGTACTCTAGATAGGATCGCGACATCTCGTTGCGTAGATCGGTCGGCAGAATCCGCTGTTCAGGGGCAGCCATAGAAAAAACTCCGTTTCGGTCGATTTAGGGGATAGCCAGGAGCCATAGCGATCGCTGCGATTGCAGCCGAAAACTGGCTAGGAATACGATTCAAGCTTGCCTATTCTATCACAGATGGGGCGTGGCTTTGGGCGATTTTATGGGCAACGGAATGCCCGCTGCATCCTATGCGGGATCGGGGGTGAAATGTTGAAATCGCTGGGCAGGGTTGAGGGTGAGGAATGGGGCGCGATCGCACACTTGCACGGTGGGATCATTGGTGATCGTGCCGATGATCTGCGCGGCCGGGCCGAGGGTGTCCCGGAGGGCGATCGCATCCTTCGGCGGCAAGATTAACACCGGATCAAGCGGCAGCCGGTCTAACCGGGCTCCGACTCCGGCCAGGGTACACAGTTGCAGCACCGCATCGGCCAACCCGTCGCTGCTGTCCATGCCTACTATCCGCTTGAGGGTCTGGAGATGGGGGAGGCAGTCGAGGCGGGGGCGGGGGTATTGGTGGGCGCGGATTAGATGGGCGCGATCGCCGTCCTCGCCTTGCATTCCATCAGGATGGAGCAATAATTCCAGCCCGGCGCGGGCGTTGCCGTGGTTGCCCGTGACGAGAATGCGATCGCCCACCTGTGCGCCCCGCCGAGAAATCACCCGCTCCGGGGCCACTTGACCGAAGGCCGTAATCGCGATCGTGGGGGTGGGCGATCGCGTCACATCCCCGCCCACAATCGGCGCGTGGTACTGATCCCCACAGCGTTTCATCCCGGTATACAGGGATTCCACCCAATCGATACGGGTCGTGGGCGGCAAGCTCAAGCCGACGGTGATGCCGAGGGGCGTGGCTCCCATGGCAGCGAGGTCGGATAAGTTGGCAGCCAGCGATCGCCACCCCACTGCATCCGGGGGCGTGGTCAGGTCACTAAAATGCACCCCATCAATGAGGACATCCGTGGTCACCACTAACCGCTGCCCCGCCGCCACATCCAACAGTGCCCCATCATCCCCAATCACCGCCGTCGGGCAAAATTTATGCAGGCGTTGCAGGAGTTGATGTTCGCCGAGGTCTGCGATCGTTTGGGTCATGGGTCACACAGAAAAACGCTGAAATGATCAAACGTCAAAGACTAAAACAAAACCAGGACATGATCCTCACGCCCTGGTGTTGAAAATTCACGATGCTCTGGAGTTATGGAGGCTGTGCTATTGCGGCGCGATGAAATGATCAAGACCATCCACAACACGGGCGGATTTAATCACATCACCATCTTGGAGATCGCGCAGCACCTCTTTGCCATCGATGAGATAGCCAAAGACGGTATAGCGACCATCCAAAACATTGAAACCGGGAGGTGTGAGTTCACTATCAAAGAGGAAGAAGAAGAACTGCGACGAGCCCCCATTGGGGTCATCGCTAGGCCGGGCCAAGGCCATCGCACCGTAGGCGTTAAAGGGTAGGGCGAGTTCCGCTAGGTATAGCCCAATCTCTTCGAGGGTGAACTCGTAGATCGGTTCGTCGTCACCCTTAACGAGGATTTCGAGGGGGATGGCGCGATATTCCTTGGTTTCGGGGTCAATGAAGCCCACTTCGGGGCCGTCGGGGTCGCCGGTTTGGATGATGTAGTCTTGGTTTTGGAAGAAGGGCAAACCGTCGTAGAAGCCACGCTGGACGAGATCGACGAAGTTGCCAGCGTTGATCGGGGCGCTGTAGCCATCGACGATGACGGTGAGCGGGCCTTTTGTCGTTTCGAGTTCAACGGTGGCGCGGCCTTTCAGTTGGGGCAGATTGGCGTAGTCGTCGGGGATCTCAAAGGGGAATCCTTCTACCATCAGGGCTTCGAGCGCACCGACATGGGCCAGGGCTTGGCGACGGATGTCCCAAACGGTGGTTTTGTCGCGATCCTCAGCGGCCGCCCGGAGGGTTTCCACTTCGTCGCGCAGTTCGGTGAGGAGGTCTTGGGCGGTGGCGGTGCGATCGCTCCCCACACTGGCCAAAATCGCGTCATCCCCAAAGGTCAGGCTCCGGGATGCGGCTTTGATCTCCCGATTGACGAGGCTCCAGCGTTTACTGCGGAGTCCTTCGGAGATTGCTTCGAGGCTGCCTTGGAGTTGGCGGATTTCGGGATTATCAATGGGGAGGGCATAGCGCAGAATCGCCTGGGGGTCGGTGATGGCGTTGCCTTGGGCGAGACCGGCATGGGCGACGGGGGCGAGGGTGGCAGTGGTGAGGAGGGCGATCGCGCCCACAGCCAAAATAACCCCAGCACGTTTGAGCCAGGCTTGCACCGTCTGCCGGAAATGAGAACGTAAAGATAACATAAAAAATAGAGACACAATACCGGTTAACCTTTTTCATCTTCCCACAACTTTCACCCCCCCTGAATCTGGCGTTCAGTCCTGGGGGGGAAAAGGGGATTCCTGCTAGGGGAGAACCCTAACGGGGGTACAATGGAGGGCGAATTGTCTCGGTCTCCTAAAATAACTCCATGATTTCGAGTAATGACTTTAGAACTGGCGTAACGATCAATTTGGATGGTTCTGTGTGGCGTGTCGTCGAATTTCTCCACGTTAAACCGGGGAAAGGGTCAGCCTTTGTGCGGACAAAGCTCAAAAATGTGCAGTCCGGTAGCGTGGTCGAACGTACCTTTCGAGCCGGTGAAACGGTTCCCCAAGCCATTCTCGAAAAACGCACCATGCAACACACCTACAAAGAAGGTGAAGATCTGGTGTTTATGGATATGGAAACCTTTGAGGAAATGCGCATCAGCCCGGATCAGGTGGGCGATCGCGTCAAATACCTCAGAGAAGAGATGGAAGTGAACATTGTCACCTGGGAAACGCAGGTGCTCGAAGTGGAACTGCCCAACTCAGTAGTGCTCGAAATTACGGATACTGATCCCGGTGTCAAGGGCGACACCGCCACGGGAGGCACGAAGCCCGCCATCGTTGAAACCGGAGCGCAGGTGATGGTGCCGCTCTTCCTCTCCATCGGAGAAAAGATTAAGATTGACACCCGCACCGATAGCTATCTCGGTCGCGAAAACTAACAGGGTGGGTCGCACGGAGTCTAGCGGTGAAGACTGAACACTTGGCATCGTAAGGCAACGTCACCATCTCTTTAATATCTCTTGATTTATTCGCTTTGAGGACAAGACTGCCGGTGTCTATAGACTTCCAAGAAATTCGTGAACTATTAGCGGCGATCGCGCCCACCGATATCACAGAACTCAGCCTCAAAAGTGAGGCCTTTGAGCTGACCGTCAAAAAAGGCCACGGGGCCGTGATTCCCCTCGCGGCGGCTCCCGCTGCGTCTGCCGTTGCCCCTGGCCCCGTGGCCGCTCCCCCGCCTGTGCCCCCCGTGGCCGCCCCGCCCGTGGCCGATGCGGCTCCGGCCCCCACGAGTGATCCGAAATGGGTGGATATTACGTCGCCCATGGTGGGGACGTTCTACCGTGCTCCGGCTCCTGAGGAAGCCCCCTTTGTGAATACGGGCGATCGCGTCAGCACCGGCCAAACGGTGTGCATCATCGAAGCGATGAAACTCATGAACGAAATCGACGTGGAAATCTCCGGGCAAATCGTGGAAATTCTCGTCGAAAATGGCGAACCCGTGGAATTCGGTCAGCCGTTGATGCGCGTCAATCCGGGGTAACCCTCACCGCGATCGCGTTCTGCCCCATGCAGCATCGAGACGTTCCGCCAATCCCGATCAAGAGTAGAGTTACATATTGTGATCCAGGATTGAGACTGCTACTATCTTGGGATCACAACTTTTCGTGAACCTCCCATGCACCTCACACCTAAGCCTGTCTCGCAGGAAGTGGTTCAGCAACTCGCTGAGTACTTCAGCGTACTAAGTGAACCAATGCGGTTGAAACTTTTGAATCTGCTTCGAGATGGCGAGAAGTGTGTTCAAGAATTAGTGGAAGCCACGCAAACCAGCCAAGCCAATGTGTCTAAGCATCTCAAAGTGATGCTCCAAGCTGGGATTCTCAGTCGCCGCAGTGAAGGGACTTCCGCCTACTATCGTGTTGAAGATCCGCTCATTTATGACCTGTGTAATTTAGTCTGTAACCGTCTGGCCGCTCGCATCGAAAAGCAGGCCCGACAGTTTCGCGACTTTAGCCTCACCCCGCCCACGATCGCACCCAATGGCGTACCGAGTTCCTTGGGTTCGTCGGAATAAAAGCGGCAGCAACAATGGTCTATCAGTTTGATTATGATACCTACTGAGCATCAGATGGGTACAGACTGTGTCGGAGACCTAGCGTGTTATGTTACGGCAAACGTGATCACGCATTAACCATACTTCTACAAAATTGGAGTTGCTTGGCTATGCTTCAAAGGCTATATGTCCATAACTTTAGATGCCTGGAGAATTTTGAATTTTCGCTCAAAGACAAACCATCTGCACTGCTAGTCGGTCAAAACGGAACCGGTAAGTCTACTATTGCTAAATCGCTAGAACTATTTCAGAGTATTGGTCGAGGGGTCAATAGAGTTGGAGATCTCATTCAGCCCAAGGATTTTGCTCCCAATCAATCTAGTGCTCCAATGCGTTTTGAAATAGAAGTACTACTTGAAAAGAAGTTGTACAAGTATGTTTTGGCATTAGAATTGCCAGAGACTTTTAAAGAACTTCGGATATTTGAAGAACAACTTTCAGTTTCAGGAGAACCCGTTTATTCCAGACAAGAGGCAAAGGTGACGCTTGATTCCAGAAGTCGATCTGCCGAGTTTCGTGTAGATTGGCATCTTATCGCTTTACCTGTGATTCAAGAACAATCATCTAACGATCCACTGCGTATGATTAAAAATTGGCTGTCACAGATGATTATCCTGGCACCGATTCCAAGCATAATCACAGGAGACTCTTACGGAGAAACTTTAGAAATCAAGCGAGATGGATCGAATTTTAGCGCATGGTTTTCAGGGTTGTTAAGTCGCTATCCAGCCGCCTATAAAGAGATAGATAGTTACCTTCAACTAGTCATGCCTGATATCAATGATATTCAAAATGAAGTTGTTGGTAAAGATGCCAAAAATATGATTGTTGGATTTCAAAAAAATAATCAACACATAACCATTGACTTCAAGGATTTATCAGATGGAGAGAAGTGCTTTTTTCTATGCGCAGTGGTCTTAGCATCAAATAAATATTATGATTCACTATTTTGTTTCTGGGATGAACCTGATAACTATCTTTCTTTGTCAGAAATTGGGGATTTTGTTATGGTTTTGAGACGCTCATTTAAACATAGTGGACAATTACTAGCAACTTCACATAATGGAGAAGCGATTCGCAAATTCTCTAATGAAAATATTTTTTTACTGGATCGTAAAAGTCACCTAGAACCAACACTAATTAGATCATTAAGTGACATGGAAATCAATGGTGATCTCATAGATAATTTGGTTCTTGGTGATTTAGAGCTATGAGCATCAACAAATATCAGCCACATCTGCTCATACTGCCTGAAGATGATGCTACTTCAAATATTTCCAATGGATTTATGCTTCATGCACAAGTTCAGGCAAAAGCTATTCAAATTTTATCGCCTGCCAAGGGTTGGACTGCTGTTGTAGAGAAGTTTAAAACACACTATGCCCCTAGTATGCGTAAATACCCTCAGCGATGGATGGTTTTGTTGATTGATTTTGCTCGAATCGATAATCGATTTGAGCAGATTAGCGAACAAATTCCTAATGATTTAAAATCTCGCGTTTTTATTCTTGGCGTTTTTGATGAACCAGAGACATTAAAAAAAAGTCTTGGAAAAAGTTTTGAATCTATTGGAGAAGCCTTAGCAACCAACTGTGCCGAGAATACAGATCAGTTATGGAAGCATGAGCTTTTGAAACATAACCAAAGTGAGGTTAGTCGTATGATTGAGAATATTAGGCCATTTCTGTTCAAGAAATAGTAGCAATCAAAACACTGAAGATACCTGGAATCGCTGCAAAAAAAATGGGCTTAAGCATCTATTCCCGATCACGGCTGCCCCATCGTAATCAGGGGTCAGGAAAACACTCAGCCCACCGACACTTCTTGGCGGGTGGGGGGCTGTTTTGGCAGGCGGGTGATGTGGGGCGAGCGGCCCAGGCCGCTGTTAATCCGGAGGCTGAGGCTGAGGCAGTGGAGCCAGAGGGCTGGGTAGCGGGATTCGAGCCAGGCTTGCGATCGCACCAACCAGCCCGGAAACCACCCCCGCAAACACCAGGCGATCATTGATTCCACCGCAAACCAGAGATAACTGCCGATCCAGCGGATAAAGTCCCGCGTGCCGGCTTGCTCCCAAATCCAGGGCACGAGGCGCGGATTCATCAACGCCGCCTTCAACGCCAAGCGATTAAACGTCCACCAACCAAAGCGGTCTTTGATGAACGTATCGGCCACCTCCGGCGGCTCCTCGGCCAGCAGGCCGAAAAAGGTGTTGAGCATCGCATTCACCCGTTGGGGGGGGAGGATTTTGCCCGTGGGAACCATCATGCCCTTGGAGAAGAGCCAGGTGACGGCGGTATTGCTTTGGTAGGCGCGGATTGTGTTGAGGTGCTGGGCGGCCAGGAGGTCATGGCGGAGGGCGGTATCGAGCAGCGTGGTGAGGCGGCCGAGATTGCGCACGAGGGAGCCGAAGCCGGTAAACACCAGGGGCGATTGTAACGAGGCGGCATCACCGATCGCCACTAACCGATCGACGGCAACGGTGCGATCGCTCCCCCCCACGGAAAAATGCCCCGGAATATAGCCAAAGGTCGGTTTTTTCCACTCCAGTGCATCGAGGTCACAGCGGCGATATTCCGGCAAAATCGTGAAAAAGTCCTCATACATTTCCAGCAGCGAACCGGGATTATCGGGGTGAACTTGGTGATAGTGGAAGAGATACACCGTCAAGTTATCCTCTTCGACGGGGAACAGTTCCCAAATCAACTGCCGCCCCCGCGAAATATCACCGTGGGAATTCAACACATCTCCATAATTGGGGTCCCACACCTCTGTACTAATCCCCGACAGCACTGCCCCCACCGTGGGACAGACACTATCGAACGTGCGGCCACCGTTGAGTTGCCAGGCGATCGGGGAGGCGGTTCCCATGGCATCGACGACGAGGCGGGCGGTTGCGGTGCGATCGCTCCCCGTCGGGCGGTGGGTCATCTGCACCTGCACCCCATCACTTGCCACATCCACACGGGTAAATTCTGTCTCATCCCAAATTTCGCCCCCCGCCTGCCGGAACTTTTCCCCACAGAGGCGGAGGAGACGGTCGGAGTTAATCGCAATATTCAGCACCGTCGGCGTGTGGAGCACCTTCGCTTTGAGATGGGGGGGATTGTTGCCGTCGAAAAACTTGTTAAACCCATCCTGATATTCCCGTGCGATCAGGCTTTCAAACTCTTCGGCGGTAAACAGCCCCAACTCAATCAACTGCTGAAACTCATCGCGGGAAATATTCCACTCCCGATTCATCCGCCCAAAGGCCAACCGCTCCACCAGCAGCACCCGATAGCCCCGCTGGGCCATCACCGCCGCATGGATCGCCCCCAACGCGCCCCCGATATAAATGAGGTCGTAGTCTAGATCCGTCGCGAGGGGAGTGGATTGCTGAAACACCACAGAGCGGGGCGTTTGGGGATTTTTGACACTTTCGCGCCACCGGGTTTCCCACCAATAGGCCCGCTGTAAATCCTGTTCTCCCTGGGGCATTTTCTGGAAATATTTCACCGTTTGGGGGTAGTGGGGCGCGAGGGCGGTGAAAATGTCGGTTTTGGTGAGGTCAATGCGGGGGGGCGCGGGATAGGTGATCGGAAATTCCTGCCGGAGGGCTTGGGTCAAATGGCGCTGAATGGCGCGTTCGTGGGGGAGGGGTTGCTCGCTCCAGCGAAACAGTTTGAGGTAGGTGGTGCGTTGGAGCGACCAGAGGGCGATCGCTAACACCTGACCGGGCCGCTCCGGGAACTGCACCTGCACACCACCCGGCACAACAACCCGCTCACCGTAGGGGGGCTGCCATTGGGTTTGGAGCCATGTCACCACGCGAGGGAGGTCAGGGGTGGGGATTTCGATGTAGAGCAGTTCGTTCATCAGGACATTACTCATGTGCCAGCAGGAAAAAGGGAAGGAATACTTAATATTTGACTGTTGTGTGCTGGGTTACATTCAGCGCATACTTAAGATAGTTTAATAAACTATCTTAAGATTCGATAAGTTTCCTAATCTTTAGTGTGCAACGGGTGAACATTGGCTATGAATTATCCTATCCCACGAAGCCCCGAAGAAATTCGTGCGTTCCAAAAACAGCCGATTGATGAAGAGATGGTGGCGGTGGCGATCGCAGGCGTTGTGGAAATCTACCGCGCCCAAGGCAAAAGCGTCGATCAAATCCAATCCGACATTTTGACCGATCATCACCTCCTCAATCCAAGACAGCGGCAATGGTTGAGTGATATCCTCACCCAAGCCTGGCAAACCTGGCCAGAACAGGCTGAAACGACCCGCCATGAACCCGAACGGGGTTAAACTCCCGCAAACCCACTCGTTTAAGGGTCACGGTTGCCGCTCCTGAATCACCCCACCGATATCACCGAGGCACATCACCAAGACACCATTGTGAATGGGAAACCCACCGCACTCATTACCGGCGCAGCCAGTGACCTTGGGGCAGCCTTTGCCCATGTTTTTGCCCGTCATGGCTACGATCTCGTGTTAATTGCGCGCACTGCCGCCCCCCTCAACCACCTGGCAGAGCAGTTGACGATGAAGTTTCAAGCCTCGGTGAAAATTTTGCTCCATGACCTGTCCCATCCCAATGCCCCGGATACCATCGCCGCCCAGCTTCAACAAACAGGCATTGAGGTGCAAATTTTGGTTAATACATCGGAGCTTGGCGGATCGGGCGCGTTTGTGGAGACGGATGCGACGGCGGAATGGCAGTTGATGCAGATCAATATGGTGGCATTGACCCAGTTAACCAAAGTGCTGTTACCGGGGATGATGCGACGCGGCACGGGAAAAATCCTCAATGTGGCATCGTTGGCGGCGTTTCAGCCGGTGGTGTTGCGGGCGGTGTATGAGGCAACGCAGGCCTATATCCTGTCGTTTTCCGAAGCGTTGGCGGCGGAATTGCGCGGCACGGGGGTGACGGTGACGGCGTTTTGTCCCCAGCGGCAGGATCACCAGCCCCCCAATGGATCAGACTCGGAACGGGAGTCCCAATGCACCGCAGCGGCAAAATTAGGCTATCAAGCCCTATTCGCCGGGCGAACTGTGGCGATTCCCGGCTGGAAAAATCGCTGCTTTGCTGTTGTTGCAACCCTACTGCCGCGCCGTTGGACTGGCGCGATCGCATCTCTGCTCACACCGAATCCCGCAACGCCCCCCACCGATCGCCCCTAACTGGAGATTATGCTGATGGTTCCGGGCTGGGCGGTTCGGTGCAGGTGAGGGTGAGGTCGGGGGATTGGGCATCGAGGATTTCGCAGGTGCTGAAACCAACAATGCCATCGGGCAGAAGGGTATGGATGCGCTGAAATTCTTTGACGGCTTGGACGGTGAGGGGGCCAAAATAGCCATCTAGGGGGCCGGTGTAGAGGTCTAGATCCGCCAAGATTTTTTGGGTGATCAGCACATCTTCGCCAAAATTGCCGTAGCGGAGAAGGTCCCGAATCGTCAGGGGACGGGTGAGGTCTAGATCGCTGAGGGAGAGCGATCGCTGTTGAGGCGGTCGGTTTTGGGGGGATGTAGGCGAGGGCGGGGCCGGATTGAGGTTGACGGTTAACGGGCTGAGGGGCGATCGCAGGCTT
>CAZCWE010000012.1:16062-22085 GCA_964502285.1 uncultured Spirulina sp.
CCACCGGAATCCCAGAATTCGGCACGAAACTAGGGGCATCGTCCAGCCCACTGGCCTGAGCTTGCATCGCCCTCAGTTGGGCAAGCTGTGCGCTCAGGTCTTCGCCGTCGCGCCCGGTTGGTACTTGTATGTCGATGGCGGTAAAGGAGGGGCGATCGCTGCTGTCCTCTGGATCTTCGTCGCGATCTTCGTCGGGGGTGGGGGATGCGGTGACGGGGCTGGCTTCCGGGGCGGGGGACGGATCGCGCACGACGAGATCCGTGGTGAGTTGGACGATGGTTAAGATCGGCAGGCCAACCCCTAACAGCACCGTGGCGAGGGTGCTGTAGGGGATCTCTTTAATCTGTTTTTTGAAGAGGAGAAAGAGTAAGAAGAGAAAGGTTAACAGCGACAGCAGAATCAGCCCGGTGTAGTAGGGAATGTTGGGCGTTGGCGCGGGGGCGGTGGGGGAATGGGACGGTGTGAGGGTTTCTTCTAAGGGTGTGGTTTGCGATCGCGCCCCATCCCTGAGTGCAAACTGGTCTTCTGTGACGTTAATTAGTTGATTGGCTATGGACATTGCGTTAAGGACATTACCCACACACAGGACAACTTCAAAAGAAGTCTCCACCCATCTTAGGGGAATTTCGGGACAGGCTAACGGACAAGTGCCCGATTGATTTGGGACTGCAGATCCGCCATCGACCCCAGATTCTGAATCACCACATCCGCCGCCGCAACTTTATCCCCCAGGGGCATTTGACTCTGGATGCGCTGCTCGGCTTGGTCGGGTGTGAGGCGATCGCGCTCGATTAATCGCGATCGCTGCTGCTCCGGTTCACAGGCCACCACCCAAATTTCACTCACTAAGCCCGTCAACCCCGCCTCAAACAACAACGGAATCATCAACACCACAATCGGCGTCGCCTGCAACTCCGCCAACGCCTCGTCAAAACACCGCCGCACCACCGGATGAATCTGACCTTCGAGCCAGCGCAGTTGGGTGCGATCGCGAAACACAATCTCCCCCAATCGCCCCCGATCCAAACTGCCATCCGCCTGGATCATCTCCGCCCCAAATCGCTGTTCAATGGCCGCCAACACCGGACTGCCCACCGCCACCGCCTGCCGCGCATAGAGATCCGCATCTAAAACCGGGAGGTGATGGTGGGTCGTAAGGTATGCCGCGACGGTACTTTTCCCCGTGGCAATGCCGCCTGTTAAGCCAATTTTACGCTGCATGGTTGCTTGATCTCTAATCCTGCGGGTCGTGTTCCACCGTAGGATATCGTGAGAATTCCCGTTAAAATTTTCAATACCGTTCCCTGCCCCGCTCCAAGAGGATTGATCACGATGACATTGCAATCGCCCGAACCCCGTTGGCTCACCATCTATCGGCTGCTCCGCTGGGATAAACCCGCTGGCCGGTTGATTTTGATGATTCCGGCTCTGTGGGCGGTGGTGTTGGCCGCCGAGGGTGCGCCGCCCTTGCCCTTGGTGGGGATCATTGTGCTGGGGACGCTGGCCACTAGCGCGGCGGGCTGCGTGGCCAATGACCTTTGGGATCGCGACATTGACCCCCAAGTGGAGCGGACTCGGCAGCGTCCCCTGGCGGCGCGGAGTCTGTCGATTCAAACGGGGGTTGTGGTGGGGGCGATCGCGCTCCTCTGTGCGGCGGGGTTAGCGTTGTATTTGAACCCTCTTAGTTTTTGGCTTTGTGGGGCTGCCGTGCCGTTCATTTTGTTGTATCCCGGTGCGAAGCGGGTGTTTCCGGTGCCGCAGTTGGTGCTGGCCCTGGCCTGGGGGTTTGCGGTGTTGATCAGTTGGACGGCGGTGACGGGGAGTTTAACCGGGGCAACGGGATGGCTCTGGGGGGCGGTGCTGCTCTGGACGTTGGGGTTTGATACGGTCTATGCGATGAGCGATCGCGACGACGATGCCAAAATCGGGATTAAGTCCAGCGCCCTCTTTTTCGGTGCCTATGCTCCTGTGGCCGTCGGGGGGTTCTTCTTCGGTACGGCGGGACTTTTGGCAGAATTGGCGGTGATCTTACATCTGCATTGGAGTTTTTGGATCACCTGGGCGATCGCCCTTCTTGGCTGGCTCTGGCAAACCTGGCAACTGCAACGCCCGGATCTGCCCCGTCCCCTCTACGGCAAAATCTTCAGCCAAAACGTGATCATCGGGTTCATGCTGCTCATTGGGATGATCACCGGATCGCTGCTCATGGCTTAAGGGGAGTGTGATGGCGATTCGCGATCTCAGTTAGGCCGAGAATCTAAATTTTGGTTCACCACTTGGTTTCGTCCCCACACCTTCGCCTGCAAAAGACCCTGATCCGCACGACGTAAGAGGCTTTTCCCCTGCTGATCATCATCCGGTTGCAACGTCGCCACCCCCACACTAATCGTAATCGTCAGGGCAAGATCGTCTTCTAGGTGAAAGGGCTGTTCCGCCACTAAACACCGCAAACGCTGGGCAATATCCTGGGCTGCGTTGGCATCGGCTTGCTTGAGCAACACGACAAACTCCTCGCCGCCGTAGCGAAAAATCACATCCTGATTGCGGAGATAGGTGCGAAAGCGTTGAGCCAGACGCTGCAAGACGCGATCGCCCATCACATGGCCGTAGGCATCATTCACCCCCTTGAAAAAATCCACATCCAAAATCAACAAACTTAAAGGTTGATCATTCGCAAACGCCCGTTGGGTCTGGCGCGGCAATTCCCACTCCAACGCCCGGCGATTACTCACCTCCGTCAGCGGGTCAGCGAGGGCAATACTGGAGAGAAAATCATTGGCTTGGATTAATTCATCCTGTTGCTCTAAACAGCGTTGAGCTGCCCTAAGTTGGGCCAGCAGAAGTTGCTGCTCCGCCCGAAATAAGGCAACGGCATCCTGATCCGCCGTCAACAGGAGATAGGCATCAGCACCCTGATGAAGGAGTGCCGTTTGGGTCAAAATCGCTCTCTGGCGATCGGTCGAATCCACCTGAATATCCACCACGAGGCAGTAAATTATTTTGGGCAAAGTCGTTACCAGAATCCGCCCTAGACCCTGTTGGATCAGTTCTGGGCTAGCGATGATCACTTGGGCTGTGGTGTGACGCAACGCTGTCAAAACATCCGTATGAATCTCCCCATCACAGTAGATTGTGTTACTCGGCTCAAGGTAGCGTTTTAAACACCGTTGAAATGCGCGATCGCCTATTACCACAGTAGATACATCCGTGTTCATAGCAGGTAAAGATAACTGAATAGAGGAAGGAATGACAGGGAAAACGATGCGGCGACTACACACTGAAAATTCTGGAGATGACTGGGTTATCCTACTGTTACAGAATAAATTCCCTGGTTTCAGAAATAATGTTCCACGCTGGAATAATCTTTACTCAGATTTTAAAGAACGAGAATAATTTATGAACTTTTAATCAAGTCCAGTCTAATGTGATGCACTTTACTTTACCTTTACTCAGTTCAGCATATCAGTAAAAATACTGAGTCGTTAGGATGAAGTTCTCCGGTTCAAGGTTGGGTTTGCTTTAGATCAAGTTGCACAGTGACAATCCCTCTCACCATTGATGAAAACCACCCGATCCGGGGAACGTCAATCCATTGTCATTGGGACAATATTCGCCCGTTGAACGACGGAGGACTCATTTTGAGTGGGCTCAATCGCTGGCGTTTTTGGGATTCTTTCCCTAGGGGGTTAACCCCCTGGGAGACCCACACCATCACTGCCCCTTAACTCATTGGCTTCCCGTATCCCCAGCCCCAGCCCACTGAACTAAGCCACCTCGTGACCCGCCGCCAGAATCATTGCTTTCACCTGTTCTGGGTCTAGATCGGCATTCACCGTAACTTGGTGTTGACTCAGATCCGCCTCAACGGTGGCCGTTGGGTCATTCGCTTTGATCTCGTTGGTAATGGTTTTAACACAGGCTTGGCAAACCATGCTAGGCACATTGACTTGAATTAGCATCTGAAGGATTGAGTTACTAAAATTAGGATATTCCATTGTCTCAAGTTTAAGCCGTCTTGCCAGCATTGCAACAGTGCTTAAGCTCGTTTGAGAGCATACATCCCCTTGTCTGCAATGATTTTGATGACCGATCGCGGCTCGCAAGAATAGGAAAACACACTTTCTTCCTTTTTCAGGAAGATGGAGGGAGAGCGTTGCATCCCAAGCCTTGTTGATTATTGACGCGCTGGGTTTACTTTGTTACTCTATTTGGACTCTAGTTTTAGGGCAAAATCATGAACCAATAAAAACCCTTGATTTTAGCTAGATCAACATTCTGAATGGGTGCATTGTGATCAGTGTATTCTCTGAAGTCCGATGCAGTATAGCCATCCAATTTGATTTATGAATAGGCAAGGGGCTTAAGTTCCTTGTTGATGAGGAGATAAGATCCCCGATCAATTTAGGATCGCTATCCTTACTGAGCTATGGTTTTGATCATGAGTATTTTTCGGTCGTTCAACATCATCATCACAGTACAATAAGTACATCTTGAGGTTCATGTATGGATAAGCCTACAATCATTTGTGTTGATGATGAAAGATTAGTATCATCGAGCCTGCGAAACTTACTATCCCAAGCGTTGGGTGATGGTTATTGTATTGAAGAGGCAGAAAGTGGGGAAGAAGCCCTAGAACTGATCACAGAGTTATTAAAGAGTAACGTTGAAATTCCGTTGGTCATCAGTGATCATGTCATGCCGGGTCTTCAGGGTGATGAACTGTTAACGGAAGTCCATTGCCGATCGCCGCGTACATTAACGGTGATGTTGACGGGGAAGGTGAGCCCGGATGCTGTGGGAAAAGCGGTGAATCAGGCGAATCTGTATCAGTATGTTGCCAAACCGTGGAGTGGTTCAGCCCTCGTGCAAATGGTTCAAACGGCCTTGCGGCATTATTTTGAGGTCGAGCAGCAGCAGCAGGAACAGGCATCACTGTCTCGGTTAAATACTGACCTTGAACAGGAGCTTCAGCGCCAGACGGTGATGCTGCGCTCAAGTCTTGCTCTGCATCAACTGATTGCTCAAGCATCAACGCAGCTCTTGAAGGCCGCAGTGCAGGATTTGGATCAGGGCATTCAGGCGGTTTTGGAGCAGTTCGGGGAGTTTGTCCGGGTTGATCGGAGTTATTTGTTCCAGATGTTACCGAGTCGAATGCAGGTGTCTTGTACCCATGAATGGTGTGCGCCGGGAATTAGGGCGTACCGAGATGACTTGCAACAGGTTGAGTTAACGGCGTTTCCGTGGATATTTGGGCAAATTTTGGCGGGAGAGATGGTGTATATCCCGGTGGTGGCTGACTGTGGGGAGGTGACAGAGGCGGAACGGGAGGCGTTGATTCACCAGGGGATTCAGTCGCTGTTGTGTGTGCCGATTATGGTGCAGGGGGAGTGTTTTGGGTTTGTGGGGTTTGATGCGGTGCGTCAGCAGCGTCAGTGGTCGGAGCAGGAGATTCAGGGGCTTCAGATCATGGGGGAATTGTTTGCGGGGGCGATTCAGCGTCAGCAAACGGAGGTTGCGTTGCAGGAGAGTGAGGAGCGGTTTCGGAGTGCGTTTGATCATGCGGCGATTGGCATGGCGATTGTGAGTTTGGAGAATCGTTTTGTCAAGGTGAATGGGGCGTTTTGTCAGATGTTGGGCTATTCGGAGCCGGAGTTACGATCGCTGACATTTCCGGAGATTACCTACTCGGAAGATCTCCGGGTGAATTTGCAGCAGCGGGAACGGTTGATGCGGCGAGAAATTCCGAGTTATCAACTCGAAAAGCGGTATTTGACGAAGCAGGGGGAGGTGGTTTGGTGTGTGTTGAATGTGGCGTTAGTGTGCGATCGCGCCGATCGCCCCCTCTATTTTGTGACGCAGATTCAAGATATTCGCGATCGCAAATGGATGGAACAAGAACTGCAAGACCGCGAACACCACCTCCGCCAAATTACCGACACGATTCCCGGTGTCGTCTATGCCTACCATCTGTTGCCCAATGGGGATCATTTTTTCTCCTTTGTCAGTCCTGAAACCGAACGCCT
>CAZCWE010000012.1:22095-24588 GCA_964502285.1 uncultured Spirulina sp.
AATTACCAATTAGCATACAAATCGTCAGATTGTGATCGGTGGAGAACGCCGCAAGGTGTTTTCTCTGTATCGTGGTGGGGCTTTTAGGGAGCCCCCGCCTCCCAATAAAAACGGGCCGAACGCCTCAATGAACTGCCTGTCCAAGCCATTTACGATGATCCCGACTGTGTTTTTGACATTATCATCCCTGAAGATCGAGACCGCTTAGAAGCCTCCATTACCCAATCCGCTCAAACCCTGGAACCTTGGCTTTGCGAGTATCGCATTCAGACGGCCAGTGGTCGCCTCAAATGGATACAGGGGACGGCACAACCGACGCGCCAAGAAGACGACAGCATTGTGTGGTACGGGATATTGACGGAGGTAACGACATTAAAAGAGACCGAAGCTGCGCTCCAGGAAAGTGAATCTCGCCAACGGATGATGCTAGATGCGATTCCGGATTTGATGATTTTTATGGATGGCAATGGGATGTATTTGGGCAAGTTTCGATCGCGCCACAGTCGGGATTTGATCCCGCTTGAGGTGGATCATCAATCGGTGGGTCAACATATTTTTGATCTGTTGCCGCCGGAACTGGCCCAACGTCAACTAGAGGCGGTGCGGACTGCGATCGCGACCCAAACGGTGCAAGTCTTTGAACAAGAATTATGGTTTAAGGATGAGCAACTCTACGAAGAAGTCCGGGTCATTCCCTATCACATCAATACGGCACTATTGATCATTCGGAATATCAATGAACGTAAAGAAGCTGAATTTGCCCTTCAGCGCAGCGAAGCCAAAACACGCGCATTGATCAATGCCATTCCAGATCTCCTCATTCATATGCATCGCGACGGCACGTATCTCGACGTCCATTGTGCGCCCACGTTTCCGAACGTCATCATGCAGCCTACGGCAATGATCGGCCAGCATATCAGCGAGATACTGCCCCTTGATGTGGTGGCAGAACGTCTGCGCCTCACCCAGCAAGCGTTAAGCACGGGGCAGATTCAACATTACGAGTTTCCCCTCCGGATCAATGGCTATGATGTCTGGCAAGAAGCGCGGATCGTGCCCTTCAACGAGGATGAAGTGTTGATTGTGATTCGCGACCTGACCGAACGTCGCCAGATGGAAGATGCGTTGCGCCAAAGCGAAGCCACCACCCGCGCTCTACTTCAGGCAATTCCGGATATTTTGATTCAGGTGGATCGGGACGGGAATCGCCTTAACTTTTTTGCCTGTGAAAACTTTCCGGTGTATGGCTCCGAAACGATTACCATTGGGGGGAATATTCGGGACACGCTGCCGCCGGAACTGGCCCAAACACGCCTCAACCATATCGCCGCTGCCCTCGATACCGGGACGTTGCAACACCACGAATACACCCTGATGATTGATCAACAACTCCGCTATCAAGAGGCGCGGGTTGTGCCGATTTTAGACAATCAAGTGTTGATCATTGTGCGGGATGTGAGCGATCGCAAACGGTTTGAACTCGAACTGCAAGATGCCAAAGATGCCGCCGAAGCTGCCAACGTCGCGAAAAGTCGTTTTCTGGCGAACATGAGCCATGAACTGCGCACCCCCCTCAACGCGATTTTAGGCTTTGCCCAAGTGATGGATCGCGACCCGGCATTGAGTCCGCAGCACCAAGAACATCTCCAGATTATTCTCCGCAGCGGGGATCATCTGCTGTCGTTGATTAATAACATTCTGGATCTGTCCAAAATTGAAGCGGGTCACCTGACCACAAACCTTGTCCCCTTTGATTTATTCGATCTGGTGCAGGCGGTGTATGACTTGCTGCACAATGAAGCGATCGCGAAGGGACTCCAGTTTGAGGTCAGCCTCGACCCCGATATTCCGCAATATGTCCGCTCTGATCAGGTCAAATTGCGTCAGATCTTGATCAATCTCGTCAGCAATGCGATTAAATTTACGTCCCACGGTCACATTCGGCTCCGGGTGAAGTCCTGCGCCACCGCGACTCATCCTGATGATCTATCCTTCTTCGTTGAAGACACCGGCATCGGCATCCCCCCCAGTGAGCAGGCGCAAATTTTTGAAGCCTTTGAGCAAACCACGGTTGGGCAGGGCATCCCCAACGGAACCGGTTTGGGGTTAACCATCAGTGTGCGGTTTGTGGAGTTGCTCGGCGGCCGTTTATTGCTCTGTAGCCAACCCCAGCAGGGCAGTACCTTTTGTGCGACGCTACCGATGCCCGCCACCGATGTAATTTCCTGCACCAACCCGACGGAAACGCGACGGGTGCAAGCCCTCGCCGAGGGCATCACACCGCCGCGCCTGCTCGTGGTGGATGCCGATGACATCAGCCGTCGTTTTCTTGTGGAACTGCTTGCGACGATTGGGTTTCAGATTCAAGGGGCGAGCTCTAATCAAGAAGCCCTTGCCCAATGGCAAGACAACCGCCCGGACTTGATCGTGATGGATCTTGATCTGCCGGAACTGGATGGCCTGGGTGTGGTGCGGCAGATTCGCGCCCTCGAA
>CAZCWE010000013.1:0-9779 GCA_964502285.1 uncultured Spirulina sp.
TTTTACCTAAAGTCGCCCTAGAAGGGCGAGGCTTGAAACCCATTGGTTTTGGTCAGACCGCGTTGGGCGGTGAAGCTGGGGACGGAACCGAGATCGCCGGGATTAGTTCCTATTTCCTCAAGGAAGGCCGCGCCGAAACCGTGATCGCGTCGCTGTGGTCGGTGAACGACAGCAGCACCAGCGTATTGATGCAGCGATTTTATGCCCTCCTCGCCACAGGGGAACTGACCCAAGCCGAAGCCCTGCGCCAAGCTCAATTGAGTTTGCTCTATCGTGAAGAAACCGCCACCTTTGAAACGCGGGTCAGCGACAGCCGATCCCTCATTGCCGTTCGTCCCCGTGATGGGGCCGCCGCGACGACCCGCCCCGGATTTAGTCACCCCTATCATTGGTCGCCGTTTATTTTGATTGGCAATGGCTTGTAGGGGCGCGATCGCATCCCCACCCCCGCCAATTCAACGATAGCGATCGCGCCGAAGTTCGGTATGCTACATCCTGACGTAGATCACGGTTTACCCCAACGCACCGATGACCTTTCTTGATCCGTTTTACGCGCTGTTTTTGCTTGTTCTCACCCTGCTGTATTGGTGGCCGCGACCGCGAGCCGCCCGCATTCGCCTCTGGTTGATTGTGTTGGCCAGCTTGGTGGTGTACACCTCCTTGCAGGTGCAGTACCTGCCGCTGCTGTTGCTGTTAACGGGGCTGAATTTTTGGCTGGGCAAAAGCATGGCGAGTAAGTCGCGCCAAGGAGTGCAGTCCGATCATGCCCATCTTTCTAATGAAGATTGGGAGGCGATGCAAACGCTGTGGAGCAATCGAGCCACCCAGTTATTGGTTTTGGGGATTGGGCTCAATGTGGCCTGTTTGTTCGGGTTTAAATATTTGCTGCTGATCTTGAATGGGTGGGCGGCCGTTGCCCCTAGTCCCGTTGTGGAAGTGGGGCGATCGTGGTTGCAAAACTATATCCTCGTGCCCCTGGGGATTTCCTTTTTTACCTTTGAAAATTTGGCCTATCTGATCGATGTCTATCGCGGCGCACCTGCCAGCCGTGACTTTCTCGATTTTGCCAGTTATAAATTCTTCTTTCCCAAGCTGATTTCGGGGCCGATCACCCGTTATCACCCCTTCATGACCGAGTTTAATGACCAAGCCCGCACCCCAAAGTTGGAGCACTTCACCGAAGGATTGTGGTTAATTGCAGCCGGGGCGGTGAAAAAGGCGTTGATTGCTGACCCGTTGGGGATGTTTGTGGATTTGTGTTTGGGGAATTTGGAGCGGGCGGGGAGTGTGGATCTGTGGCTGGTGGTGTTGGCCTATGGGTTGCAGTTGTATTTTGACTTTAGCGGCTATGTGGATATGGCGCGGGGTAGTGCGATGTTTCTAGGCTTCACGCTGCCGGAAAATTTCAATTTTCCCTACTTCACCACGAGCATCGCCCAGTTTTGGCGACGCTGGCACATCACCTTGGGGGATTGGCTGCGCAATTATCTCTATTTCCCCTTGGGCGGGTCGCGGCGGGGCTTGGTGCGCACCTGTATTAATCTGTGGCTGATTATGTTCATCGCAGGGATTTGGCACATTGACACGCGGGGGACGGCCTGGGGGTTTTTGGTGTGGGGCGGTCTCCATGGGGTGGCGTTGGTGGTGCATCGTTTGTGCGATCGCTACAGTCAAACCCATTCCCGCCTAAGCCAATGGTGGGAGTCTGTGCCGGGGATGGTGACGGCTTGGATCGTGACGCAAGGGTTTGTGTTTTTGGCGTGGATTTTCTTCCGGTTGCCGGATTTGCGCCAATCGGGGCTAATGGTGCGGCATCTGTTTGGCGTGGCGGGAGATGCGCAGTTTACTCAGAAGGTGTATTTTGAGGCGTTGGAATTGGGGCGGTTTGATCTGTTTTGGTGGATGATGGTGCTGGTGGTGGTGATGGCGTTGACCTATTTGGTGCAGGGGGGGTTAAAGTTGCAGTTAAATTGGCATTTAAAATTAGTGCTGGTTCCTCTCTGTTTTTTTGCGGTGTGGATGCTTGCCCCGGAAGGCGGCACGCGCTACATCTATTTTGATTTCTAAAGGAAGGCTGAGCGGAGTCGAAGCCTGACTGTCCAGACTTCGACTCCGCTCAGTCTTCTGCTGCACGGGATGAAGCCTGACTGTCCAGATTTCGACAAGCTCAGTCTTCTGCTGCACTATGATGAAGCCTGACTGTCCAGACTTCGACAAGCTCAGTCTTCTGCTGCACTTTTTTGCTTCTGCACTTTTGAGAGTTAACAATGCCTGCTCCGTTACGTTGGACGGCAACGCCGTGGTGTGAATCCTATAGTGAGGTGATCGATGCGCGATCGCCTGCTGAATATGCGGATGATCATCTGCCGGGGGCGATTAACTTACCCGTGCTGAGTGATGCGCAACGGGCAGAGGTGGGGACGCTCCATCAACAAATGTCAGGCTTTGCGGCGCGAAAACGGGGGGCGGCCTACGTAGCGGCGAATATTTCGACCCATCTCCAGACCCATTTCGCGACGAAACCAGCGGACTATCACCCTTTGATCTACTGTTGGCGGGGGGGAATGCGATCGCACAGTTTCGCCCTTGTGTTGCAGCAAATCGGCTGGTCGGTAACGCTGATCGAAGGCGGTTACAAAACCTATCGCGCCCATGTGCGAGACGAGTTAACCACCCTGCCGACCCGGTTCCAGTTCCGCATCCTCACGGGGTTCACGGGCAGCGGCAAAACGAAAATTTTGCACCAGCTTGCCCAGTGTGATCCTCAGGCGCAAGTGTTGGATTTAGAAGCGATCGCCCACCATCACGGCTCCCTCCTCGGTCGCGAACCCCACCACCCCCAACCCAGCCAAAAACGCTTTGACAGCGTTCTCCACCACACCCTCGCCCAGTTTGATCCTGCCCAGCCCGTCTGGGTCGAAGCCGAAAGCCACAAGATCGGCACGGTCTACCTGCCGCCCGCCCTTTGGCACCAGATGCAGCGCGGTGAATGTGTGGACATTGCCGCCCCCCTCACGGCTCGCGTAGACTTTCTCCTCGCCACCTACCCCCACCTCACCCAACAGCCGGACTTCCTCAAAACCCAACTCGCCCGCCTCAAACGCCGCTACGGTCGCGACCGGATCGCCCAGTGGGATCAGTGGATCGACGCGGCGCAATGGCCCGCCCTGATCGCCGATCTCCTCACCATCCACTACGACCCGTCCTACAACACGTCGATGGCGCGACATTTTTCGCCCCCGACCCAACGCCTCACCCTGAACGACTTGACCCCTGCGGATTTGCAAAACGCGGCGCGGCAATTGTGCGATCGCCCTCCGTCCCCCTCCACCACCTCACCATCCTCCCCCGGCCAGTCCCCCCATCCCAAAAATCCGGACAGCAAATCGTGAGTGTCATCACTCACTTTTAACGACGACGAACACCGCGCCATTAACCGCCTCCTCCGCGCCGTCCAACGCGGTCGCGTTTCCGTCGCCTAACCCATCACCGCCCAATGTTTGACAACGGATTCAATCGTTTTGAATCGTTTGCTCTCACCCAAATCCTGCTGTCGGCCCGGAATAATTCCGAGCCGATTTTTCATGGGGCCATCCGTCGCCTGTTTCCTAGCAACACTCATGCTCCTCGCAGGCTACCCAAGGGGCACAGCCCGGATCGAGACCCCATTCTCATCCCCTTAGGCTTCAATCGTAAACGCTTGATCAATCGGTAACGACCCCGCATCTACGATCGTCACCGCTTGCATCGGAGCATCACGCCTATCCGTCTGCACCGCTTCCACTTTCTGAAGCACGTCCATACCTTCGATCACTTTCCCAAACACCGTATGCTGGCCATCGAGCCAAGGCGTTTTGGTAAATGTAATAAAGAATTGCGATCCATTCGTATTCGGGCCGGCATTCGCCATGGAAAGGTAGCCCGCGCCAAGATGTTTGAGGGTAAAGTTTTCATCGGGAAATTTTTCGCCGTAGATGGATTTCCCTCCCGTCCCATCACCATTGGTAAAGTCTCCCCCTTGCATCATGAATTGGGGAATAACGCGATGAAACTTAGACCCCTTGTAGCCAAATCCTTTTTCATGCGTGGAAAGGGCGTAGAAATTTTTAGCCGTTTTAGGCGTTGTTTCGCCAAACAAACCGATCACAATGCGTTCAGCCGGTTGACCGCCAATGGAAATGTCCATGTAGGTCTTTTTTGTCACTAACAATGCACTGTTGCTCATATTTTTAGCGTCCTCTGGTGTGATGGATTCTAAACTAGCATAGCCAGAACAGGGGCTTTATCGAATCTGGCCAGGGCGAATGCTCTTGGCGCATTGGGGGACATCCTTAATGGGATGCTCCCTTTTGCTTTCGCTGTCGGAGTCAGATTGTGCGATCGCCCTCCTCGCTAGCCTCTGGCCGAGTGATGGAGGGAGAGGCTGCGGAGGCTGCACCGGATGGGATATCACTAACCCATAACATCCAGGTGAAGCATTGTTGCAGCTTTTATGGATTTTCGTTAAATTTAATTACAGATGCTTTACAGAAAAGCACTTCAAGTTCTTATCCAAAGAGGTCATACTATGGAAAGCCAAGATCGCAACAACTTCAAGTTTGGATTTACCGAAGGTGCAGAAAACTGGAATGGCCGTCTTGCCATGATTGGTTTTGTCACCGCCTTAATCATCGAACTCGCCAGTGGCGAAGGCTTGCTCCACTTCTGGGGCTTAATGTAGGGTTTTTCCCCTCACAAGCAATCTATTCTCTTATTTTTTGAGCCCAAGAGAAAACACTGGCTCGACGTGCAATCGGAACCAGTGCTCTGCTCAATTTCATTACCGAACAATGTCCCAACTCCCGCGTTGGGACTTTTTCATTTAACCATAATTTAGAGGCATGACGGCGGGGGCCAAGGGCCTTGACTGCGGCCTAGCTGTGAAACTGCCAATAGTTCCACGCCGCCGCCGCAAAGGTCACCACCCCCGTGACGATCGCATCTTCATCCACACAAAACGCCGGGTGATGGAGGGGCGGATTTTCCTGACCGGGGCGACCCACCCCTAGGCGGAACATACTGCCGGGGGCGTGTTCGAGGTAGAGGGCGAAATCTTCCGCACCGAGGGAAGGATCGGGCAGGAGTTGGACGCGATCGCGCCCCCACAGATCCACGGCGGTTTGTTCGAGCAATTGGGTCATGGCGGGGTCATTTTGCACCGAGGGGACACCGCGCCGATAGTTCACTTCGCAGCTAGCGCCGTACTGTGTGCAGATGCTCGTGACGAGATGTTCAATCCACTGGGGCAGATCGGCGTGGGTTTCGGGATGGAGCGATCGCACCGTCCCCGCCATCCGCACCTGATCGGCGATCACATTGGGAGCGCGACCGCCACTAATTTGGCCGATGGTGAGCACAATCGGGCGGAGGGGGTTTTGGGTGCGACTAATCGCCTGCTGGAGGGTGGTGATCACCTGGGCGGCAATCCAGATCGCGTCCTTGGCTTCGTGGGGGCGAGCGCCGTGGCCCGATTCCCCTTGGATAAAAATTTCAAGATCATCAGCAGCGGCGGTTAATGCGCCGTAGCGGACACCGAGCGATCGCGCCGGAATCGATGGAAACACATGCATCCCCAGAATATGGGTCACATCCCGCATCGCGCCATCGCGCACCATCCAGCCCGCCCCCTGGGCAATTTCTTCCGCCGGTTGGAACAAAAACCGCACCGTTCCCGGTAGCTTGTCCTTCAGTTGCGCCAAGACCATCGCCGCGCCTAGGCCCACGGTGGTATGCACATCATGGCCGCAGGCGTGCATTACCCCCGGATGGCGGGAGGCAAAATCCAGATTAGTCCGCTCGGTAATCGGCAGCGCATCCATATCCGTCCGAATTGCCAGCACACGCGGATCGCTGCTTTGGCCCGTGAGGTGACCCACCACACCAGTTTTGCCCACGGCTTCTTCCACTTGCAAGCCGGAAGAGGACAACACCCCGGCCACATAGGCCGCCGTTTGGTATTCTTGGCCGCTGAGTTCCGGGTGGGCGTGGAGGTGGCGGCGAATTTCAAGCAGGCGCGGGGCCAGGGTTTGGGCGAGGTCTTTAATCTGATGTAGCGTCATAAGATTTAAGCCAGTTAGGATGAGCGGTGCGGCATGAGGGGTTGGGTATGGGCGCTGTAGTGGTTCTTTTGCAGTTCGGCGACGACATTGCTATGGTTTTGGGCCCAAAGTTGTTGAGGGAGGCGAACAAATTTGCGATCGCTCCCATCCCCAATCGCCGCAATTACGGGCACTTTCGCGTGTTGTTTTTTCTGTTCGCCGCTGTGAGAATTGAGGATACTGCGGAGGGCGGTTTGGGCTTTGGGATCGGTGGCCTGCTGGGGGGTCAATTCCACGAGGATCATTTGGGCGACTTCCACGGGTTCGGCATCGTCGATCAGCAGTTGAGCCACTTTATCATCGCGCCGATCGGCTTTGCCCCACAGGATAAACGGGACATCCTCTTGGAGCATTGGTTCGAGGGTCTCAAAGGCACGGGGGAAAATCACCCCTTCGGCTTCCCCGGATTGATCTTCAAGACCGAGAAACGCCATGCGATCGCCTTTTTTCGTGTTGATGATCCGGACAGTATTCACCACGGCGATCGTGCTGAGGCGGTGACGTTTGCCATAATTCCCCAAATCCACCAGGTTAATCGGGGCCATCACCGTTAATGCCGGCCGCAGGGAATCGAGCGGATGTTCAGACACGTAGAACCCCAGTAATTCTTTTTCGAGCTTCAGTTTTTCCGCCGACGGGAAATCGGGCACATTGGGCAGCGTCGGCGCGGCATTAAAGCCATTACTGGCCTCCGTCGCCGTTGCCTCTAAAGTACCAAACAAATTCATCTGACCACTATCGCGATCCTTCGCCTGTTGTTGCGCCCAAGCCAGCATCGTATCGATCGCTTCGATTAACTGATTGCGGTTCTCATTCAGCCCTTGAAAAGCGCCACATTTGATCAGCGTTTCAATGGTGCGACGGTTCACCGTCCGCGAGTCAATCCGACTACAAAAATCCGCGAAGGACTGGAACGCACCCCCGGCCTCAGCGCGGGCGTTGAGAATATTCTCGATCGCTCCATCCCCCAAGCTCGGCACAGCGGAGAAGCCGAATAAAATCGACGCTTCACAGGGGGTAAAATCCACGTCGGAGCGGTTAATATCCGGCGGCTCCACATTAATCCCCATCCGCTTGCAGGTGTTGATGTAGCTTTCAACTTTGTCTTTGTTGCCGCTGTTGCTCGTCAGCAACGCCGCCATGTACTCGATGGGGTAGTTCGCTTTCAGGTACGCCGTTTGGTACGTGACGTAGGCGTAGGCGGTGGAGTGGGATTTGTTGAAGCAGTTGGATGCCACCCACCCCGATGGGAGCAAAAAATTATGGTCGCGCTCTACCCCAATGTCGTAAACCGACTGAGGGGGTAGGGCGCGACGGTGAATGATTTTTACCATAATGATGTAGCGCTCAATCAGGATGCTGGATCATCTGCATATTCGGGTCAATCCTCACACCAATTCCCGAATCCAATCCCGATCGAGGATGGTGAAGCGATTAGTAGGCTAAGGTCGCCAAGGTTTCGCGCAGATAGCGACGCACTTGGTCGTCCAAATTATCCGAGGTGGAGGTCTCGTTGGCTGGTTTCAGGCTTTGCCACCGATGGAATCCGGAACTATTGGCGATCGCTTGTTTCAGGCTAGGCCAGACATCTTGGTCACTAGCCCAAGCGGCGGATGGAATCGTAGAACTCGACATTTGCACCTCCAACGGTTACAAAGGTTTACACTTTCTCATCAACCATACTGTAGTCTAGAGTTTCATTATGATGCAAGGAACACAAAAGGGCGCATCGTCATCGTTGGGAAATTTTGCTTAATCCTGTCATGATCTGCTGACAAAAAGTCCCAAAACCCTTGAAAAACAAAGAGAAATACGATCCCTTTGATTGATCTTAACTGGAGTGGATGATCCTTGTCGGGGAGATGTTAATTGATGTTACTCAGCCGCCGTCGGTGGGGGGTCTGTGCTGGATGCGCTCTCATCTGTTGCGGCTTCTCCCGCTGTTGTGGTGGCCTCGTCGGTGTCAGCGTCCGCCGTTGGCGCGTTTTCTGCTGCGATCGCTTCTTCTGCTGCAACAGCGTCAATCGCGGGGGGGGAGTCGTCCTCTGCTGCGCTGGATTGCTCCGTTATGACCGGAGCCTCAACGGATGTCTCAACGGCGCTTGCAGCTTCAACCGTGGCGACGGATTCCGATGCTGCCGGAGTTGGGGAGGTGTCGGAGGATTCTGGCGCATCGTCGGCGGGTTCCTCCTGCTCTAGTTCTGTATCCGCGTCTGGAGCAGCTGGGGCTGTGACAGGGGGTTTAGCAGACGAGACGACGGGTAAGAGTTTTTGGACGGGAAAGCCTGGGCTAGTGAAGGCGGGGGAAATTTCGGCAACGGGGTAGGGTTCGGTTGCGTCAAATTGAGAGCGGCCCGTGAGCAAGACCCCCACCACACTGAGGGGCACTTGCCAAAAAAGATTAGCAGCGAGGAGCGCGATCGCCGCAACCCCCAGCCCTAAAAAATGGTTGGGGATGGGAGTCGCGCCTTGGGCCAGAGGAGCCAGGGTATAGAGTTGGCCGATCACCCAGATCATTGGAATCACGCCCAAGCCGGTCAAGATGTGGGTGCGATTGCTCTGGAGGCGTTGCAAGATTTTCCGCTGATCAAGGCTGAGTTGGCTCGGTTGCAGGGACAGCAACAACAGACCAAAGGGGGAAAACGGGCGTTTCCACTGCATCCAGAGAATGGGGACAATCCCCACACTGACGAGCAGAATCATTTCCAACAGCGTCGGGGCAATGGGGTAGCCAGCGGCAATCCCTAACCAAGCGACTAAGAGCCAGAGGGGAACCGCCGCTAGGCCCGCAAGGTGGAGCCATAGGTACGGGTCGGAACGAAAAGAAGTCATGGTGCAATCTGAAAAATGAGCGATCGCGCTCCGACAAGAACGCGATCGCAATGGGCATTAGACCATGGAGAGGGTACGGCGTTTCATCACCATTTGATAGGCTTCGATGCGATCGCCCTCTTGCCAGTCGTTAAACTTATCCGAGCCGATGCCGCACTCATAGCCAGCATTCACCTCACGCACATCCTCCTTCATCCGCTTCAGGGAATCCATGATGCCGTCGTGAATCACCTGATCGCCCCGCAGGACGCGCATCCGGCGGTTCCGAATCACCTTGCCGGAGAGCACATAGCACCCCGCCACAGATCCTTTGCCCACCGGGAAGACCGCACGGACTTCCACCATACCGAGGTGTTCTTCCACTTCTTCCGGTTCGAGGAGACCTTCCATCGCCGCTTGCACATCATCGAGGAGGTTGTAGATAATCGTGTATTCCCGAATATCCACCCCTTCACGATCTGCCGCACTCGCCGCACCCGATGCCAGGTCAGTATTAAACCCGATCACCACCGCGCCAGACGCTGCCGCGAGATCCACATCAGTCTCGCTAATTTCACCGGGAGCCGCTAAGAGCATCCGCACCTGAACTTCGCCTTGGGGCAGTTTTTCGAGGGAGGCCGCGATCGCCTCCACCGACCCTTGGACATCCGCTTTGAGAATCAGGTTGAGTTCTTTCAACTCGCCTTCTTGAGCTTGAGCAGATAGAGTTGTCAGTGTCACTCTTCCTTGTAACAGGCGGGATTGACGTTGTTTGTCTGCTCTCTCTGCGGCAATCGCTCTGGCTTCTTTTTCGCGGAATTCCTCGTCGGT
>CAZCWE010000013.1:9789-13025 GCA_964502285.1 uncultured Spirulina sp.
AGGCAACGATCGCTTCCACCGACCCTTGTACGTCAGCTTTCAAAATCAGGTTGAGTTCTTTCAGCTCACCCTCTTGGGCCTGAGCAGACAAGCTGCTTAAGGTGACTCGACGCGACATCGCCTGTTGGAGACGATTTTCGCGCCGTTCTGCGGCTCGATCATCGGCCACAGAACGCGCCTCTTTCTCACTGGCGAAGATACTAAACTCATCCCCAGCGGAGGGGACATCGTTCATGCCGAGCACCTCAACCGCAAAGGAAGGCGTGGCGGATTCGACGCGATCGCCGCGATCGTCCACCATGGCGCGGATTTTGCCCAGGGTTGCCCCGGCTACCACGCTGTCACCCACGCGCAACGTGCCATTTTGAATCAGCAACGTGGCCACCGGGCCCCGGGACTTATCCAGATGCGCCTCAATGACCGTCCCGCGTGCCGGTCGATCCGGGTTCGCTGAGAGTTCTTCCATTTCTGACACCAGCAGAATCATCTCAAGCAAGGTATCGAGGTTATCGCCCTTGATCGCGCTGACGGGAACCATAATCGTTTCGCCGCCCCACTCTTCAGGCACTAACCCCTGTTCGGTGAGTTCTTGCTTAATGCGATCGGGTTCAGAATCCGGCTTATCCACCTTATTAATCGCCACAATCAACGGCACACCCGCCGCCTTCGCGTGGCTGATCGCCTCACGGGTTTGGGGTTGCACACCATCATCTGCCGCCACCACCAAAATGGCGATATCGGTGACTTTTGTTCCCCGTGCCCGCATCGCCGTAAAGGCTTCGTGACCCGGCGTATCGAGGAACACCACCTGCTGCACCTTGCCATTGTGCTCCACATCAACGTGATACGCACCAATATGCTGCGTAATCCCGCCCGCTTCGCCTTGGGCCACTTTTGTTTTGCGGATTGAGTCGAGGAGGGTGGTTTTCCCGTGATCGACGTGCCCCATGATCGTCACCACCGGAGGACGAAGTTGCAAGTTCTCCAGATCATCGAGATCGAGCATTTCACTCTTCGTGGCTGCCGATTGTTTTTCGGGGGTTTCCACTTCAATCCCCAGTTCTTGGATCACCTTCGTCGAGGTTTCTAAATCCAGGGTTTGGGTGATGTTAATGGCAATCCCTTTGGTAAAGAGATCCCGAATGATTTCCGTTTCCGGAATCTTAATCAGTTCAGACAGTTCCCGCATACTCATACTGCCGGTTAGGGTGACCACTTCAGGCGGCTTTGCGGCCGCTTTTTGTTGCTCACGGGCAGTGTTCCGATTGTTGGATTCCGAACGATCCTTCGTGGGCCGACTGGGTTTACGCCCCTTGGGCATGATTTGGGGCGTGTTGGATTTGGACTGATTGGGTTTCGGCGGCCGGGCAATGGAAATGCTGACAGCCGTTGAGGTGTCGTCTTCACCCTGTTGATCGAGATCGAATTCATCATCGTCATCCTCGATCAGGAGGGGTTTGCGCTTGCCTTTGCTACCGGTTTTGGTCTTCGCGGCCTTACCGAGTTTTGCTTTGTCGGCATCATCATCCTCTTCGTCCCAATCTTTGCCTTTGCGGGTGCTGGGCCGCTTGGGCTTGGGTTGGGGACGCTCCGGCGGCGCGAGGAGGGTTTTTTGTGGTGCATCATCGGGCGTGATGGTGTCATCATCTTGGTCGTCTAGATCGACGGACTCCGGTTTCGCCTTGGGTTTAACCAGTTGCACCACATCGGGTTTTTTCGGACGCGGGGCGGACGCAGCGGTGGCTGTGTCCGAGGCGGCCGGAGAATTGCGCCGATCCCGTTGGGGTAATTTGGGTTTGACGGGTTTGGCCGGAGAGCTGGCGCTCGGTAGTTCATTCCCGGTGGTACGCGCTGCTTTTTGCTTTCTCGGCCGGGCGGGGGGTGAGAGCAGTTCTAGGGAGCTGTCGTCATCGTTGCTGGGGGCACTGGCCCGACTGGACGTGCGTTCGGATGAAGAACGTTCAGGAGCGGGGGCGGGTGCTTTGGGTTTTTCGCCTGCGGGGCTGGGGGGTTCTCCTTTGTCCGGTCGTCGGGGCGAAGACGCGATTTTGCCACTGGCCGGTTTGCTGGGACGGCTTGGTGGCGAAATGAGTCGAGCATCACTCCCCGATTCGGAGTCATTTTGGGCAGTTTCGGGGGGAGTCTTGGGTTTGTTGAGGGTGCCAGACTCAGATTTATGACGGACAATGCCCCGAATTTGCGGTTTGCGTGGGCCGCGTTCAGCCTTTTTGACGGCTGGGGTTGCGATCGCCCCTTGCTCTTGGGGTTGGGGTTGATAGTTTTTGGCAGCCGCCCGAATTTGAGCCACCTCGGCTTCGGTAATCGTGCTGCTGTGGCTCTTCACCGCAATGTTTAACGTTTCACAAATCGTGATGATGTCTTTGTTTTCCAAATTCAACTCTTTGGATAGTTCGTAAATTCTCGTTTTTCCGTTGTTCATCCACTATGCCCCGTGTGTGTTTTCAAAAAAGGTGAGTATTGTGCTGGTGTTTGGTGATTGAATGGTCTGCTGTGGTTCGGGTTGGAGGTTTGTCTGGTCTCACTGTCTGCATTCCTACAGTGCAATGAAAGTCTTAGTTCTATCCTAGTCAGTTCTGTGGATTCTTGACAGTCGGACAGTCCGCCAATGAGGACGACTGATTCAGCCGCTCCCAAAGCGCATCATAGATAGCGTCGGGAATATTGGTTTTGAGCGATCGCCCCAAGCGATTCTTCTTTTGAGCACCTTGTAAGCAATCCGCCGTCGGACAGAGGTATGCAGAACGCCCCATCCCCTCGTCTAATTGTACCGTCCGAGTGGGATGGAGGCGGACAATTCGCCAAAAAATTACTTTCGGCCCGCAGGTTCGGCAGGCTAAACACCGTCGATAATTTTTGTGCAGAATGGTTTCCTCCCTCAACGCTTCACTCAACCCGTCCGCCGGTGCAGACCCTCACCGGGAAAAATAGACCAACTCGCCCCTATTCCTCTTCGCCAGCCCCCACCCCAGCCCCGCCCCGCGGCTCGAACTCCGCCCGATACCGAGCCGTGTCCTTAATATCAATTTTCCACCCCGTCAGGCGAGCCGCCAACCGGACATTTTGCCCCTCTTTCCCGATCGCTAAACTCAGTTGATTTTCCGGCACCAGCACCAACGCCTGCCGCTCTTCGGCATCGACGAGCAAGACTTCATCGACTTTCGCCGGACTGAGGGCATTGGCAATATAGGTAGCCGGATCAGGCGACCAGCGAATTG
>CAZCWE010000013.1:13035-20675 GCA_964502285.1 uncultured Spirulina sp.
CAATTTTTTCGCCCCGCAATTCATTCACCACCGCTTGAATCCGCGATCCCCGCGCCCCAATACAGGCCCCCACCGGGTCCACATCCCGCTCTAGGGTATCGACGGAAATCTTCGTGCGCGGCCCCACATAGCGCGAGGGGGGATTCGCTTCCCGCGCCACCGCCACAATCCGGACAATTTCTTCTTCAATTTCCGGCACTTCCGTGGCAAACAGTTCCACCACGAGGCCCGCCGCCGCCCGCGACACAATCAACTGCGGGCCACGATGCACCCCCTCACGCACTTTCTTCAGGTAGACCTTAAAAGTGGCATTGACCCGGTAGGTATCGTTAGGGAGTTGTTCCCGCTTGGGCAGTTCGGCCTCCACTTCTCCCGCTTCACTGTTGACGGCCATAATCACCGATTGCCGCTCAAACCGGAGCACTTTGGCGGGGATGACTTGATCTTCAATGTCTTTAAATTCGTCTTGGATCAGTTTGCGCTGTTGATCCCGCAGTTTTTGGAGGAGGACTTGCTTGGTTTGAATGGCGGCCATCCGCCCAAAATCCTGTTTGTCGGGGGTGACATCTAAGACCACAGAATCGCCAATTTGGGCTTCGGAGGTCACTTCTTGGACTTCTTGGAGGGAGATATGGTGATCGGTGTCTTCAATGTCTTCGACAATGATTTTTGTGGAAAGCACACGAAAGCCTTCTTCGTCGATGTCGAGTTCGACTTCAAAGTTTTCAAAGTAGTCTTCGCCAAATTGGGTTATTTTTTGATCCATCAATTGGGAGCGACGATAGCGTTCGTAGCCTTTGAGTAGGGCTTCGCGGAGGGCTTCTTTGACGGCATCTTCGGGCAGACGATGCTGATTACTAATTTCAGTAATCATCTGACGTAGACCGGGTAAATTAACTAAGGACATAGGGGGACTTTAGGCTCCAATTACATCGCGTCGGCGTGGTCATCGAGTTGGACGGTGGCGATCGCTTGCCGAGGAATAGCGATCGTTTTACCTTTGAGGCTGAGATAGAGATGCTCCGAATCTCGACTTTGGAGACGGCCGGGCCATTGCTTTTTTCCGTTGTAGGGGGCGTAGGTTTTCACAACCACCGTAAATCCTTTAAACGCTGTAAATTCTCGATCCGTCGTCAGTTGACGCGATACGCCCGGACTGGACACTTCCAGGACATAGGCTCCCGGAATGAGGTCTGTTGCATCCAATTGAGCTTCAAACAAGCGACTCATCTGTTCACAGTCCGTTAAGCCCGTGTCCCCGGTAAGGTTCCGAATATCCATCCGGAGCACGGGGGGGCTTTTACTGGTTTGAAACACTGCACCAACGACTTCTAGGCCGAGTTGCTCCGCAATGGGAGCCGCTAACGCTAAGAGTTGGGGGATCAGAGGATGAGCCATGAGAAAATTACCAATAAAAAAAGCGGGCCAGACCCACTTCTGTAAAGATATTGAAAATCTTGACAGGGGTGAAGCACCTGCCAACGACAGATACTTCTGGTCTCCATCATAGGAGACGCGCTCTCGGTCTGACAACAGTGGCGGCTGGGGATGCTTCACCCGTGGGACGGATCGGGGCTGGCTCCGGGTTAACTGGGGGGAGCAGCTTGAGCGCCGTGGCTGCGGGGATCACTGCTGGTGGGGGATGGTGTGGCGGTGAGGCTGGGATCAACGCGGGAGGTGCGGCCGGTGGTGTTGGCGTAGGGGAGGGGTTGGGCGAGGGCGAGGGCGTTCATGTCGGCTTCTAGAATGGTGAGGGGTTGTTCGCCGATGGTTTGGGCGATCGCCTCTCCCGTTGCGTCAAGATAGACAAACTGAGGAATCCCGTCTACATCGTATTGCAGCAGTTCCGGCAGCCATTTGGAATTATCGACGTTGAGCATAACGAAGTTGATGCGATCGCCATATTCCGCCTTCACCGTCGCCAAGTCTCCCGCCATTGCCTGGCAACTGGTACACCAATTGGCGTAGAACTCGATCAGGGTGGGTTTGTCGTTATTCAGGGCGACGGCGAGGGGGGTCGCCTGGGCGGCCTGTTGGTCGAGATTGCCGGTGCTGGTTTCCTGTTGGAGCGAAAAGAAGAGGGCCGCGCTGAGGGCGATCGCCACAGCGGCAATTAAAATGTTACGAATGCGGTTCGGTGTCGTGAGATTCTCTGTCATACCCGTTTCGATTCAGACTGTTCCGGTTTTCCAATAATGTAACCTGTACAGAACAGGGGTGTTGCTGATCATATCGAGGGGGCTGCCATGAAAAAACGAGTCACATTGACCTTTCCCCGCCGCACCGTCCATATGCCCGTCACGTATCGACTGGCAAAAGACTTTAACGTGGCTGCCAATATTATCCGGGCCCAAGTGGCTCCCAATCAGGTGGGCAAATTGATTGTGGAGCTGTTGGGGGATATTGACGAGATTGATGCCTCGATTGATTGGATGCGATCGCACGACATTACGGTGTCTGTGACCAGCCGTGAAATCGTCATTGACGAGGCTGTGTGTGTTGATTGTGGTCTGTGTACTGGCGTTTGTCCCACGGAAGCCCTCAGTTTGCACCCACAAACCTTTCAGTTGCAATTTACGCGATCGCGCTGTGTCCTGTGCGAACAATGTATTCCCACTTGCCCCGTCGTCGCGATTTCCACCACCTTTTGAACCGGTCTTGTCAAAAGTGATACCCCGATATTTTCCCATCGATCCCCGATGTTTTTCAATGATATCCACCTCGAATCAGATCTGAGCAGTCTACAACTCTATGACCTGTCCTTTGAAAACAGCCGCCTAGGGGTAGAACTCGCGGATGTGTTTGATAGTGATCCGCGCTTGCCAGGGGTGATCCTCACGGAGAATCAGACCTTTATCGGCATGATTTCCCGGCGACAGTTTTTGGAATATCTCCTGCTCCCCCAGGGGTTAGATCTCTTTCTAGACAATCCGCTGCGGGTCTTTTTTCGCTACAACCACAGCGATCTGCTCGTGCTTTCGGCCAAAACTCCGATCTTGACCGCATTGCAACGGGCCTTGAAGCGATCGCCCCAATTCGCCAGCGAACCGGTGATCGTCTGTGTTGCCCCCGATGACTATCGCGTGTTGGACTTTGGGCAACTCAGCCTCACGGCCTGGCAACTGCGGGGCATTGAAACCCAAGTGCGCTACGAACGCACCCAAGCCCAGATGATCCAAAGCGAACGGATGGCGAGCTTGGGTCGTCTTGTCGATGGCATTGCCCACGAAATCCTCGATCCTGTCGGGTTCATTTGGGGCAACCTCACCCACATTGACCGATACAGCCAAGATATTCTCCAGATCCTGGCCGCCTACAAAGCCCATATTACCGAGCCGCCCGTTCCCCTCCAGGCGTTAATTGAAGACCTGGAGATCGACTATCTCCAAGCGGATTTTCCCCGTGCTGTGGAGAGTGTGACCACGGGGGCGAAACGGTTGCGGGATTTGGCGATGAGTTTGCAGAACTTTTGCCATGTGGATGATATTTATCCCAAACCGGCGGATCTCCATGCTGTTTTAGATGGGATTTTGTTGCTGTTGAAAAGTCGCCTGTCGAGCGAAATTGTGATCCAAAAGTCCTATTGTCAATTGCCGCCGGTCACCTGCTACGTGGGGCATTTGACCCAGGTGTTGATGAATATTTTGATCACGGCGGTGGATTCACTGCTGGAACTGGCGGTGACGAATCAAATGCGATCGCCCCAACCGGATGGCACCGAACCCGATCGCCCCGAAATAAAGCGATCGGGCCGCTGGGTGTCGATTCGGATTGCGGACAATGGGCCGGGGATGAGTGCCGATGAACAGGAGAAGCTGCGGGAGTCCTTCACGATTCAGCGCCGGGCGGAAAAGGAAACCAGCCTATCCCTCAGTTATCAAATCATCACCGCGAAGCATGGCGGTGAGTTTTTGTTTACCTCCACACCGGGCGATCGCACTGAGTTTGAAATTATCCTACCCTTTGATTAGGGGCTGCCCAGCGCGATCTAGATCATGCCGGAACGCTTCTTAACCTGTCGCTCATTTTCACAATCTCGGATGATTTTATTTGACTTTCAAACCCTCTCTCTCTCGGAACTCCATCACCAATGGCGCAGCATTGATGATGGGGTGATGGGGGGGATGAGTGCGAGCCGCATCGAAAAACAGGCCGATGGGGCTGTGTTCACGGGCTATACCTCCACGGCGCGATCGGGGGGGTTTGTGTCGGTGCGATCGCGGGACTTTTCCCCACCCCTTGACCTCAGTGCCTCCAGCGGCATCCAGCTCCAGATCAAAGGCGACGGCCAACGCTACAAATTTTTCCTGCGCGATCAATCCAGTTGGGACGGCATCGCCTACGCCGCCTCCTTCGACACCGCCGCCAATCAATGGCTTTCGGTGGAACTCCCCTTTGACCAGTTCAAAGCTGTGTTCCGCGCCAAAACCCTCAGCGATGCTGCCCCCCTCAACACCGCTCACATCATCGCCTGCCAACTGATGCTGAGTAAATTTGAATACGACCAAGCCTTAAATCCGCATTTTGTCCCCGGCAACTTTACACTGTGGGTGCAGCGAATTGCCGCCGCTTAACCCCATTCTGAATCAACCCCATGAGCCAACCCCCTGATCTAACGTCCCCATCTGCCCCTGTGAGTGTGTGGCAACTGAAACCTTGGTGGTGTCAGCCTTGGTCGATTTTACTGACAGGATTTGGAGCGATCGGCGGCAGTTGGTTCCTGTTCCATCGAGTCTGGGTGACGGGGTTGGTGAGCGTGCCGATGGTGACCTGGATGGTGTTTTTTGTGGTGATTTATCCGGCGGTGTTTGCCCAATATCAACAAGACCAGCGGACTCAAGATTGAGCGAATTGATCGCACTGCGACGAGTCATGGGGCGGCCAGATCTAAGCGTTAAAGTTCATTTATTCTCTTGTTAACCCAAGCAATTTGTCAGCATTGTAGGGTTAGGACTGTGACCTTGTCTCAGATCGGTAAAAGCCATGAACTGGAATGATTTTGGTGTGAAGCATTGCTCGAAAACAGGTGTGCAGTCCAAGCTAAAAATTGGTGTTCAATCCGTTTTATTGTCTACGCTGGCCTTGCTCCCGTTGAGTATGGGAATATCTCAGGCGATCGCACAGCCTACGGAGATTCGGGGAGAAGTTGTGTTTACGCTCACAGACCTCGCCGGAGCAGAAATGTTGGCTGTGTCTAACGATGGTCAATATGCCCTCGTGGTCGGTGACGATACCGCGACCCTGGTGGCCATTGGCGCAGAGACTCTCACCGTCGCAGGCACTTGGACATTGACCGCAGAATTTTTACCGGCAGGCTCGACGGCCGCCGAACTCACGGGCGTTGCCATCAGCCCCGACGGTAGGTTTGCCCTGCTGGGTGTCAAGGATGCGGATGACGCGAATACAGCGACGTTTGATGAGATGCCCGGCAAAGTTGTGGCCCTTGCCTTACCTGACCTAGAGCCCATGGGACAGATCACGGTAGGACGTGGCCCGGACTCCGTGGCGATCGCGCCCAACGGCCAGTTTGCCGCCGTTGCCAATGAAGATGAAGAAAACGAAGAAGACCTAACCAATCCGGAGAACCGTCCTGGCACGATTTCGATCATTGATTTACGCAATGGCGCAGACCAGATGACTCAGGTGGAAGTCCCCATTCCGCCGGATAATCTTCCGTTCTTCCCCCATGATCCGCAGCCCGAAACGATTAAAATTGCAGCGGATAGCTCTTTTCTAGTGGCCACGCTCCAAGAAAATAACGCCGTCGCTCGCATTGAGATACCGTCTCCCCTCCCTAGCCCTCTGACCGCTGACGCATTTTCAGTGCAAAACTTTGACCTGGGCATTCGTACCGGGTTGGGTTTAATTGTGGACAAAGTGGGCACAGGACAATGCCGGTCTAGCCGCTATGACCTGTCCCTCAGACAAGAGTTTACCGCTGCCCGTGAGCCGGATGGCATTGCCCTCACGCCAGACGGACGCTACTTTGTCACCGCTGATGAAGATAATTTGACCAGCGTTAATAACCAGTCCTATCAGGGGATTCCCATGAGTCCCCATGGAACCCGCAGCATTAGTGTTTTTGATGCCACCACGGGAGCGTTTCTGGGAGACAGTGGTAACTCGATTGAGGACAGCATTCTTGAGTTGGGCTTGCCCCAACGCTGTAGTAGCAAAGGGCCAGAGCCAGAGGTTGTTTCTGTGGGTGTTGTGGGCGATCGCACCCTGGCCTTCGTCGCCATCGAGCGATCGGATGCCATGACGATCCACGACATTTCCGACCCCGCCAATAGTCAACTGCTCGACACTGTCATTCTCAATCCTGGGGTTGTCCGCGCCGATGCAGAGGCTGGGTTTGAACCCGAAGGCATTGAATTCATTGCCGCGACGAATCAGGTGGTGCTGTCCAATCCCGAAGCCGGGGCGATGAGTTTGATTAACGTGATCATTCCTTAGCGACGGGCGGGGGAGTCTGTTGATCGGCCTCGTGCCAGCGTTGGATTTTGCCGTCGTGGAGATCGAGGGTGATGTGATTGTGGCGATCGCGCTTGGCATCGGACCAGTGCCAATCGAGTTCGGCGCGATCGCTCTGGATTAACAATTGCGTGAGGGTAATGTGGATCTCGGTGCAGGTGGTGAAATAGTCGGCGGTGATCTGTGCGATCGCCGCCCGGCCTGCGATCGCCTGCTCCTTTAACACCAGTTCTCCCCCGTCGGTAAACAGGGCCGCAAACCCCGCCGCATCCCGCGCCATACAGGTTTGCATCGCTTGTTCCACCAATGCCCGCGTCGCCCGATGATGGCCGCGCACCCGCCGCTCCAACACAATTAAAAGCCCTAACCCCCCCACCGTCGTCAGCGCCGCCACCAACCAATAGCCATGGACAATCGGCCGCGATTGATCCATGGCCCAGCCCCCCACCGCTGGCCCGACTAAATAGCCCATCGCCCAGCATTGGGAATTCAGCGATAAATAAATCCCCCGCAGCGGCGTGGGGGCCAGTTCCACCACGAGGGCGGAGGCGGCGGGGGTATAGGTGACCATTGCCACGGCAAAGAGACCAAAGGCCAACAGCGCGGGAATCATCGCCCCTGACTCGATCACGCCTGCCCCCCACACGGCAACAAACCCCATCCCCCAGCCGAGAATCGAAATCATCAAAGCCCGCCAGCGACTGACGGCATTCAGCGATCGCGCGATCGGCATTTGACAGACCATCGCGAGCACGAGGTGAAATGTGACGAGACCACTGAGCACTGCCGGAGAAAAACCGCCCGCATTGAGAAAATTCGTGAGGTAGAGGGGCAAGGTGCTTTGGATTTGGGCAATGTAGGCGGTGAACAGCACATTCACCGCGCAGTAGGCCATCAGGGTGGAATCACGCAAGGCATAGAGCCAGCCCTGTTTGAGGTTGGGGGCGGGGGTGTGGGGCGATCGCGTCTCCGAGATCAACACCGCCACCAACACCATAAATGCCACAAACGACAGACCATCGATCACAAACAGCATCCGATAGTTACCCGCCCAGGCAATCCACTGCCCCGCCAGCACCGTCCCAATCCCCAGCCCCACCAAATCCGCTAACCGCGTCAGGGCAAAGGCTTCGTTACGTTGCGCCCCCGTAGTCAGATCCGCCACC
>CAZCWE010000013.1:20685-22716 GCA_964502285.1 uncultured Spirulina sp.
GCCAATAGAGACCCACCCCCAAGCCCATCAACAGATTGCCCAGCACCAACGTCGGGAAATCATGGGCGATCGCCAACGCTCCATCCGCCACGGCCGACACCAACGCCGAAATCAAAACAATACGTTTGCGACCCCAGCGCGGCGAGTCGGCTCCCATCCCCCCAAAAAACCGCCCAAAGACACCGGACAGGGACTGACTCCCCAAGGCCAACCCCACCGCAGTGGCCGATAGTCCCACTTCATTGACAAAAAAAATCGCTGCATAAAACAGCGTAAAACCGGTTCCAATCTGCGACAGGAGCCGGCCAAGGGCTAAAATCCAAACTTGGCGATTCATAGATTAGGGGAACGGAACTAAGCAGCGATCGCAACTTCCGTCAAACGGTGCGATCACGCCCCATCAGGCTTATCCAATGCAGCCTAATCGAGGTAGCCAATCAACGTATTAATATCTTCAATCTCATTGGATGCCACGGGCCGATTGCCCAAAATCACGATGTCGCTGATGTTTAAGCTACTCTTCGTGATCGGGCGTTGCCCTGACAGCACCATGCTGCTGCTGATATTCAGGCCACTCGACGTTATCGGACGAATCCCCATGGCATTGTAGGTACTCACGACATCAAGGTGACTGGATTCAATCGGACGATTTTGGGGCAACGGAAAGCCACCGGATTGATACACTTGCAGGCTGCCTCCGTTGGTTTTTACCACCTCTTCGGGCTTCTTCGGCGCTTCAGCCGCTTTCGGTGCATCTTTACTATCTTTATTGGCAAGGTTTGCGCTAGCGTTTTGAGCAGTCACGGTGCTTTCCCCTCAGTGTGCAATTCAGGACAAGGTTATTAAAAAAAATCGATGTGATGCGCTAAAACTAAAATCGAGTTAGGGCGATAATCACAGGACAGGGTGGGATTCAGGTGTTATCACCACGCCATCAGGGTATTTTAACTTTCTTTTAAGATTAACACTTTACCCTACTCATAAACTTACATCTATCTTTACGTCGCGTCTATACGAATCCCGAATAGCCATCATCTTGATTCGTAATCAGACCGGGGCAGCAAACCACCGCTTTGGAGAGGGAGACTCAGCAGTCCGATCAAGAAAAAAGCAAGCCACTTTAATGGCTTGCTAGATTGAGCTTGCTGTATTGGGAGGAGATGTGCGTTACAGATGGTGCGCAGAGATTGACGAACGAGTGTCGAATAAATGCTGTAGTGCTCACCTCTTATGTAAATTAATGTAACAGACTTGATCTAAAAATTGCAACATTTGTTTACATTGTCGAAATAGTTTCACCCGCTCACCTTAAAGTTCAGGGATTGACGTGCATAGTCCCTCAATCTCGATACACTAAAAAGGTCTTACACAGGATTAGGAAAATTCTATGGAACGCCGTCAATTTTTGAGTTGGATTAGCGTCGGGATGCTTGCCAGTTCCCTCCCGGTGGTGCTAGCTGCCTGTAGCCCTGCCGAGCCGGATGATACCGCCGCCTCGGATGAGCCTGAATCGTCAACCGATGCAACCACGGCAGCAGAGGAAACCACCTCGGATGAGGCCGCCACAGAAGAAACCACCGCAGCGGTGGGTGAGGATGGGTTTCAAGCTTTAGCGACTACGGATCAACTGGCCGAGGGACCGGTGCTCGACGAAACCAGTGCAGCGGCTCCTGTGTTGATGCTGCGTGATCCGGGCACGGATGCCGTGGTGGCGCTGAACCCGACTTGTACTCATAAAGGGTGTACCGTTGCCTTTCAATCAGAGTCCGGCACTTTGGTTTGCCCCTGCCATGATGCTGAATTTAACCTCGATGGCTCCGTGGCGAAAGGCCCCGCCGAAGAGCCGCTGCCCGTCTATGAAAGCCGTGAAGAAGGCGATCAGATCTTGGTAAAAGTAGGTTAACGCTGATCGAAAGTGCCGGACGTTGGCCGCGATTAATTTCCCCTCGTTGAGTAAACCTACTGCTTATACATAGCGTTCAAATGTTGGCCTACGTTGCGATCGATCCCCCTGAATCCCCCTTTTTAAGG
>CAZCWE010000014.1:0-11892 GCA_964502285.1 uncultured Spirulina sp.
CTGTTGGGGGGGTAGGGTTTGGGGGGCTTGGGGCGGTGTTTGGGCTTGCGGCGGCGCAACGGGGGCCGCCGGAGCCGGGGGCGGTGTGCCTAAATTTTGGAGGGCTTGCTGCACAGCGAGGGCGGAGGGATAGCGTTGATTGGGGCGATCGCTCAACATCCGATTCAGCACAGCGGCAAACCCATCACTCACCTGCGCTTGCTCCCGCCACCGCCAGCTAAAATTCACCTGATCAAACAAGGCTTGGGGGTCTTTCCCCGTCAGCAGCACGATCGCCGTCACCGCCAAACTATAGAGGTCACTACTGGGATAGGCCTGGCCCGTTTGCATCTGTTCGCGGGGCGCGTAGCCCACTTTGCCCACCGTGGTCGCCGCCTGCAAGTCGGGGGATTGAATCCGGGTAGCCAGTTCCTTCACCACGCCAAAATCAATCAAAATCGGCACTTGATCCGGCGATCGCAAAATAATATTACCCGGTGACACATCCCGATGGATAATCCCCTGCTGATGGAGATAGCCCAACACCGGCAACAGCGGCACTAACCACTGCCGCACCTCCGCCTCGCCGCATTGCTGCCCGTTCAGCCGCCGCACTTCGAGCACATCTTGCAGCGTCTGCCCTTCCACATAATCCTGCACCAAAAACAGCCGCCCCGACTCCTCAAACGTCGCCTGAAACTGGGGAATTTGGGGGTGCTTAATCTGGTAGAGCGTCGCCGCTTCCCGCTGGAACAGTTCCCGCGACTTCGCCATCACATAGTCCGAACTCTGGGACGGCATCAGTTCCTTAATCGCACAACGCTCATTAAAACGGCCCCGATCTTCAGCAAGATAGGTTCGCCCAAAGCCTCCCTGGCCCAGGGTTTGCACAATTAGATAACGCTGGTTTAACAGAATTCCCGGTGTCAGTGGCGATTGCATGGGAGATCTCAAAAAAATGCGGTCAAAGCAACAGTGTACGCCGAACCCTCACCTTCTGAATCATTTGGGTCGCACCACACGGCAGGTCAACGATGATCCTTCGAGGGTCAAGGGGGCACTATCCCTACATCTTAAGCGAATGGCTGATCACTCTGGGGGGAGCCCCCGTCACCCCACGGCGGGCTAGGGAACCGAGGCGCGATCGCCCTTGCCATGCCTGGCCTAAAGCGGCGATTGACCATGGCGACTCGTCACCACATCCGTTTCCGAATTGGCATCATCGATATGATTCACCAACAGCGCCACCGGGAAATGCGCCAAGGTATCCCGCAAAAACAGCGCATCCTGGCTGTTGAGGGTTTGACCGCTGATCAGGTCGCACCAATGGGACGGGGAACCGGGCGGCAGCGAGAGGCGCGTTTCATGCCACACCTGTTCACCGAGGGGTAATTCCGTCTCACTGACAATGGAGGTGAAAAAGCGCGGCGCGATCGCGATCGCTGTATGGTTGCCCCAGGTGCGCGTAAACGCCACCACATGATCCTGAAGACTGCCAATCACCGTTAACTTCTGATAATCCCCCCGCTGAAACACCTCCATAAATTGCTGACGAGCCTGCAAGAGTTGATAAATCAAAAAGAGCTTAACGCGCCCATCTTCCGGTTTTTCGAGCAAGGTTTGCAGGAGATCGAGGGGATCTTTTGCCCAGGCTTTTTTAATCGCCCGTAAATATCGCGATCGCAGTTTATAATCCACCGGGCGACGATTATCGGGATCAACCAAACTGAGATCCCACAACTCTGTGCCTTGATACAAATCCGGTACACCGGGCGCGGTCATCTTCAGCAAGATTTGCGACAGGGAATTAAACACGCCGTAATGTTGAATTTTGCGCTGAAAGGTACGAAACTCGCTTAAAAATTCATTCTTTGGACTCGGTTTTAAAATCCGCTCGGCAAATGCAGTAAAACCCTCCTCATAGCCCGTATCCGGTTTCAACCAAGCGGTATAGACTTTCGCTTCTCGAATTGCTTTCACCGTGTATTCCTTAATCCGCTCCACAAACTCGTCATAATCCGTATCGGCAAAGGGAAACGTGCCAATCAGGGTTTGATAGAGAAAATATTCATCATTGGTGTCCGGTACATCCAGACCCGTTTCCGGCAGACAGTATTTTTGGGACGCATTTAACGCCTGCCATTTTTTGAGTTGGGCTTCCCACTCAGCAGGAATTTCAGAAAGAACATTAATGCGCGATCGCACATCTTCGCCCCGCTTCGTGTCATGGGTAGCCGTGGCGTTCATCGTGTGGGGCCAGTTGGCACATTTGAGATGGTTTTTCTGGTGAAATTCCTCTAAAGAAACGCCGAAATAGAGCGGATTTGATCCCACTTCATTGAGGGAAATCAAGCGGTTATAAATGTAGAGCACCGTATCTTCAATGCCCTTCGCCATTAGCGGCCCAGTAAACTGTTGCAGCCGCATCACAAACAGTAACCATTGCTGCTGTTCTTCGTCAACTAAGTAATCATCAAAGTCCAGCAGGAGGAATTTTTCAATGAAACTGAGTTCATTCAAAAAGACGGGAATATTTTCCTTGGCTTGTTGGATGACTTGGGTGATGTGGTTGCGATCGCTTGTGCTGATATCGTCGTTATTAATGTAGGTGCGATAGACCGGAAACAGTGCCATCACCTCGACGAGGGCGGATTTCAAGCCATAGATGGTGAAATCGCTGGCGTAGCGGTAGCGGATCGACACCTGCTTGAGGAAGTGGGCTAGGTTATCAATATCCCCAGCCAGATGCTTACTGATAATCAGGCGTTTTTTCTCGTCAATGAGGCGGCCACAGTCAATCGATGCCCCAATGAAGCGGTGATAAATCTGGGTGAGAATCTGCTCATTTTCCTGTTGGCAAAAGATCCCATTGACGAGATTGAGAAAGTCGTAGCCCGTCGTGCCTTGGATGGGCCAATTTAACGGCAGTTCTTCGTGGGTTTCGAGAATTTTCTCAATGGTGAGATAGGTATGGTTGGCGCGATCGCGCAAGCGGAAAAGATAGGTACAGGGGTCAAAGAGTCCATCAATATGGTCAATCCGCAGCCCGTGAATTTTGCCTGCTTCGATCAAGTCAAAAATGAGTTGATGGGTACTCTCAAATACATCCGGGTCTTCAATTCGCAGGGAAATGAGATCATTCACCGTAAAAAAGCGGCGATAGTTTAATTCTTCATTCCCCACCTTCCAAAATGCCAAACGAAAGAACTGCTCAGAGAGTAACTCTTCGAGCAAATTAAAGCTTTCGGGAATGCCCACTTTGCCATTAAATAATTCAATATTATTGGCAATAAAATCATGGATCTCCGTGTTATCGTTCCAGAGTTCCCAAAGCATACTTTTAATGAAGGCAATCTGATCGTAGCGTTCGCTGCCTTCTTCCCCGGACGGAATATATTTCAAGCCGTATAAAACACCGAGAAACTTCACAAAATCAGGATGTTTGCGGCCGAGGGTTTGGCGGAGTTGCCCTAGATTATAGGCAAGGACAGCGGTATAGGATTCAATCCGAATCGGGAATTTTAAATCATAATAATTAACACTAAAGCCCTGCTCATCGTATTGCAGTTGGAGTTCACCACTTTCGAGGCAATCTCCATAGAACTTCCCTAAAAATGGAGCTAAGACCTTACCGCGAATGCCTTCGTAGGGATGATCCCATTGAATATCAAAATAGTTTTTGTATTGGGAATCGCTGCCGTTTTCTAAGACATCCATCAGCATTTGATTTTGGCTATCAAAGGCCATGTGGTTCGGCACAATGTCTTGGAGCCATTTGATCTGATGCTCTTGGAGTTTGGCGGAGAGGTCTTCAAATTGATCCGCGCCGCCGAGTTCGGGATTTAACTGGGTGGGGTCGGCCACGTCGTAGCCGTGGGTGCTGCCGGAACGGGCTTTAAAAATGGGGGAGGCATAGAGGTAGGCAATGCCCAATTCGGCGAGGTAGGGGACGATCGCTTTGGCCTGTTTGAAGGTGAATTGGGGATTGAATTGGAGCCGGTACGTGGCGAGGGGCAAGTGCATCATGGGAGTTCAACGAGTCCTAAAGCGGCAATGATACGGGTTAAGGGTGAGAGTTAGGATTGACTGTGGTATAACACAACGGCGCGGGGTGCGATCGCTACCGCATCCCCCCCAACACATTGATCGGGGGCATCGCTGCCGGGGCCGTGCCATGACGCGATCGCCGAATCCAGTTGCCGCCCCCAGGTTCCTGGCGGGGCTGGGACGGAGAGGGTGCGATCGCTGAAATTAAACGCGAACCACACCCGCTCATCTTGCCATTGGCGTTCCACGAGCAAGCTCGGATGCTCCGGATGGGGGGTGGCTTGAATGTGGCTTAAATCCAGGTGATGGAGGGGCTTGAGTTGGTGGCGCAGTTGGATCAGGGTTTGATAAAACTGCCGCAACACACCGCCTTGGCCCGGCCAATCCCAACTCAAGACCGATTCTTGAAACACCGTCTCGCCTTGGGGGTCGGGGATCTTGTCTTCGGGCCAGCCGAAGGCTTTGAATTCTTCGGCGCGACCTTGGCGCACCCCGTCGATTAAGCCCGGATCGCTGTGACTCACAAAGTATTGAAAGGGGCGGGTTTCGCCGTATTCTTCGCCCATAAAGATCATCGGCACAAAGGGCGACAGGAAGAGAATCGCTGCTGCGAGTTTCAGCCCTTCAAAATCGGTCAATTGGGAGAGGCGATCGCCCAATAACCGATTGCCGATTTGGTCATGGTTTTGCACACAGACCACAAAGTTTTGCCCCTGACAGCCCTGGGGATCGTTGCCATGGTTGCGGCGACGGTGGGGCGCATATTGCCCGGTGTAGATGTAGCCTTGGCGGTAGCTAGTAGCCAACTGTTCCACACTGCCAAAGTCTTCGTAATAGCCGGATTGTTCCCCCGTGATCAGGGTGTGGACGGCGTGGTGAAAATCATCGCACCACTGGCTATCGTGGCCAAACCCACCCGTTTCCCGGTCTTGCAACACCCGCACATCATTGAGGTCACTTTCAGCAATCAAATACCGGGGATAACTTGCCGCGCTCAATTCGGCCACCGCCGCCCCCAATTCCTGCAAAAAGGGCCGGGCACTAAAGTCATAAATGGCATGGACGGCATCAAGGCGCAGCGCGTCGATGTGGTAGGTGTCGAGCCAATAGCGCGTATTTTCGATGAAGAAGTTGCGCACCTCGTTGCTGTGGGCTTGGTCGTAGTTGATCGCGTCGCCCCAGGGGGTGCGGTATTGGTTGGTGAAATAGGGGCCGTAGGGCCAGAGGTAATTGCCTTCGGGGCCGAAATGGTTATAGACCACATCGAGGATGACGGCGATCCCCGCAGCGTGGCAGGCGTTGACGAGTCGTTTTAGCCCGTCGGGCCCGCCGTAGGAATCCTGCACACCGTAGAGATACACGCCGTCATAGCCCCAATTGCGCGTCCCCGGAAAGGGCGCAACGGGCATCAGTTCGATCGCATTAATGCCCAAGTCTTTCAGGTCATCTAGGCGCGGGATAATCGCGTCAAACGTCCCCTCTGGGGTGAAGGTGCCGATGTGGAGTTCATAGATGATGTAGTGGTCGAGGGCGTGGTTCTGCCAGTCGCGATCCGACCAAGCGATCGCATCATGATCCACCACCATCGACGGGCCGTGAACGCCGTCCGGTTGGGCATGGGAGGCGGGGTCGGGGCGTTCGAGGTCGCCATCGAGTTGATAGAGATAGCGACTGCCGGGAGGGGTATCGGTTGCGATCGCACTCCAATAGCCCCCCGATTCCGGCGCGAGGGGAATGATGCGATCGTCCGGAGCCACTAGATGCACCGCCACCGCCTCACGGCCAGGAGCCCACACCCGAAACTCGCAGCGATTCTCTCCGATGTACCAACTACCCACGCGCATACTCAACACACCTAATGATTCACAATATCGATCAATGCTTGATTGAGTCGATTGTACTCAATCTGCCGGTTGACCGAGGAGAAGGCGCGATCGGATTCCCCTCCTCACCCAGCCCCGCCCCGCCTGAACTATCATCAATCCTTGATATAGGGAGCCAACTCTGGCCACAGTTCCGGAAACTGCGCCCGAATCTCCGCCGCCGTCGCCACCCGCATATCCCGATAATCAAACCCCGGAGCCACCGCCTCCCCCAGCAGCCCATACTCGCCGGCTGTTAACTCTGCCGCTTTCCAATACCCCCCCGGCACTAAAAGCTGAGGCACTTCCCCCCGCGCCACATCCAGCCCCAACGTCACCCGCTGCAAGTTCCCCGCCAAGTCCACCAAAGTATAGGTAATCGGATCGCCCGCGTGGAAATAATGCATGATGTCCGATTGATTTTGATGGAGATGATCCAGGGGGCGATCGTCGGTCAATAGGTAATAAATCGAAGTCATCATTGCTCGATTTTTTCCCTCACGTGGGGTCGAAATTTCGTCTGTGGATCGATGACTTTCCGCAAAATATCCCCCTTCAATATGCTCGATTAATCCTAATTTTTGAATCCAGTCTTGTTTATTCATCGTCATCAAAAATCCTGTCCCGTCACGATCTGACCCTATTAAACCCCAAAGTGCTACAAGGCCCGCCATCGCCAAGAACTGAAGTTCTTGGCTCATCATGAAAGTGGGCTTCAGCCCACTCTGGAACCCGTTAAAACGGGTTTTCGCTCTGAGGCGGGGATTTATAGCAGTGGACAAGTTTGTTAGGACATTTTAATCAGCGCACCCTGAGGGTCGTCGAAGGGTAAGCGGCCGGGCTTCGACTCCGCTCAGCCCTCGACAGTATCTTTTGAGAAAAAGGGAACTTAGGTGTCCTAAACTTTGTGACTACTGCTATAAATCCCCGCTGGGGTGGCTTAATCCACGGTTAACCAGTGCGAGAGATCCCGCTGGATCAGGTCTTGGGTGGCGAGAATATCCGCTTGGAACCGGGGCAACAGTTGGCGGCGCAGTTGGGGGGTGAGTTTGGGCGGGGCTTCGATGTTGGCGCGGTAGGCTTTGGCGGCGAGGGGTTGACGGATGCGGGCGGGAATGAGGGGACGGAGGAGTTTTTTGATCAGATTATCTTGGGTTAAAAAGTCGTGAATGCTGACGTTTTTTTGTACCTGTTGGGTGGTGTTGTGGCGCTTCGACATATTCGGCTGAAACGTGGCATCAACCTCTAAAAATTCAAATAAACTGCGTAAAAATTTCCGAGGATGTTGCCGCCAATCGTCATAGAGATAGATTTTCAGTTGTTCGTGGGGAAAGATTGACCGATAGCGTTGCAGTTGTTCGGCGTATTGGCCGACGGCGTGGTAGTGCCAGGCGGGGGAAAAGTTTTGGGCGATGCGATCGCTCTCTGCCCCTAGGGCCAGTTCAAAATCGCTCAACCACTCCCGCCCATCCCGCCGCAGATGCAGAAAATGAGAAAAAGCGCGATCGATCGGGTTGCGCAAAATCGCCACGAGTTTCGCATCAGGGGTGTAGTGGTGAATGCGCTCCGGCACACCCGGCCAATAAAGATACATCGTTGAGGCTTCACCCCGTGCGATCGCTTCCCCCCCAGCGGCAAACAACGCCTGATACGCCCCCCACTCATTCACCGAGGCCGTCGTGAGGCTGCCGCGCTCATCCCGTGGCCCGTTGAACTGCAAACTATGCCCCTCGAAGGCGAAAAAATGCGGCTCTTTGACGGCGCTCATGAACACCTGGGGATGTTGCTGCAAATAGGCATAGAGGGCGGTGGTTCCGGCTTTGGGCGCACCCAGGAGCAGAAAATTCGGTTGAGTCATGGTGAGAAAGGGAGCGAGAACGTGAGGGTATTGAAGTGCGATCGGGTGTTCTAGATTTTGCGTCACAGCAGGACTTTCACCCGGTCAGGTAGGGTAATCCGCATCCCCATTGGGGGGAAATCCTTGCGTGCTAATGCTCAGAGACGATCCACAATACAAGTCTAGAACCCGTTAGCGACAGAAGGAAACTATGGCAACCGTACTTGAACAAGGCAATATTACGATCCATACCGAGAATATTTTTCCGATTATCAAGAAATCGCTCTACACGGATCATGAAATTTTCTTGCGGGAGTTAATTTCCAACAGTGTGGATGCGATCGCCAAGCTCAAAATGGTGTCCTATGCCGGTGAAGTCGATGGCGAACTCCCCGCCCCACAAATCGAGATCACCGTCGATAGTGAAAAGAAAACCCTTTCCGTCTCTGATAACGGCATCGGCATGACCCCCGATGAAATCAAAAAATATATTAACCAAGTCGCCTTTTCCAGCGCCGAAGAATTTATTCAAAAATATCAAAAAGATCCCGATCAGCAAATCATCGGTCACTTTGGCTTAGGGTTTTATTCCAGCTTCATGGTAGCGAAACAAGTGGAGATCGAAACCCTCTCCCACCGCCCCAACTCCCCCGCCATTCATTGGTCGTGCGACGGTTCCCCCGCCTTTGAACTCACCGAAGGCACTCGCACCACCCCCGGCACAACGGTCACCCTAACCCTAATGGATGAGGAAACCGAATATGCCGAAGAAGCCCGGATCAAGCAGTTAATTAAAACCTACTGCGACTTCATGCCCGTGCCGATCATGATGGGCGAAGAACGGCTCAATCAAGACAAAGCCCTGTGGAAGGTTTCCCCCCAAGACTTAAAAGACGAAGACTACCTCGAATTCTATCGCTATCTTCACCCCTTCCAAGACGATCCCTTACTCTGGGTTCACCTCAAAACAGACTATCCCTTTGTTCTCGATGGCATCCTTTATTTCCCCCAAATTCGGCCCGATGTGGATGTCAATAAGGGACAAATTAAACTGTTCTGTAATCAGGTGTTTGTCAGCGATAATTGCGACGACATCATCCCGGACTTTTTGCGGCCCTTGCGCGGGGTGATTGACAGCACCGATATTCCGCTCAACGTGTCCCGGAGTGCATTGACGAGCGATCGCACCGTCCGCCGCATCGCTGACTACATCTCGAAAAAAATCGCCGATCGCCTCAAACAAATCTTCCGCGACGATCGCGCCAAATTTGTGAAGTGTTGGCAAGATGTGGGCACATTTATTAAGTTTGGCTCCCTCAAAGACGACAAATTCAAAGAGCAAGTCGCCGACATCATCATCTACAAGAGCACCCATCAAGAGGACGCGCCCCAAGTGGAAGTCCAAACCGAAGGGGACGATGAATGGCAAGATACACCCGTTAACGACGGTTACACCACCCTCAAAGACTACCTCGAACGCAATAAAGAAAAGCACGAAAACCGCGTCTTTTACTGCACCGATGCCGGTTCCCAAGCGCCCTATGTGGAACTGTATAAAAACCAAGGGATGGAAGTTCTTTACATGGATTCCTTCATTGATACCAATTACTTCATTCCCTTCTTGGAGCGGGAATATTCCGACGTGAAGTTTGCGCGGGTGGATGCAGATTTGGATCAAAGTCTGCTCAATAAAGACGAGTCGGAAATTGTTGATCCCACCACGAATAAAACCAAGAGCGAGGTGATCAAAGAACTCTTTGAAAAAGCTCTGGAAAATAGCAAGATCACCGTCCGGGCGGAATCCATTAAGTCGGAAAATCCCCAAGGTACGCCCCCCGCGATGGTGATTATGCCGGAAGAATTGCGCCGCATTCAAGAGATGACGGCCTTGATGCAGCAGAAGGATATGGAATTCCCGGATATGCACACGCTGCTTGTCAACACGGCGCATCCGATGGTGCAAAATCTGCTCAATTTGTCCCAAGGCGGCATTGTAGATGGCTCTGGCGAATCCCCGACGGCGACGCTGGTGCATCAAATGTGTCAGCACATTTACGATTTGGCGTTGATTTCCCAAAAGCCCTTTGATGCGGACAATATGAAGGCGTTTGTGGAGCGGTCTAACGCGCTGCTGACGAAGGTGTCTGAGCGGCTGTAAGCCCATCGCCAACGGGTTAAACCATGGCATGGTGAGATGATATGACGGGGCGGGGAAATCCTGCCCCGTTAACTATGAGATAAGATAGAAAAATTTAGATATTTCTTGGGGAGAAACGATCAACAATGCCAGCCCGTGATCATTACCACCCAATTGTCTGTGATGCGATCGCGAAGGACGGCTGGACAATCACCCATGACCCCTATCGCCTCAAGCTCACTCGCAAGAAGAACCTGTATATTGACCTGGGTGCAGAACGACTGATCGCTGCTCAGAAAGGTGTTACCAAGATTGCCATTGAAATCAAGAGTTTCCGCAGTGCTTCAGAAATGAAAGATTTAGAGCAAGCCGTTGGTCAATTTGTATTATATGAAAACTTGCTCGCTCGCTATGAACCGGATCGCATCCTCTACCTGGCAATTCCAGAGGACATTAAAGAATCAGTCTTTGTAGAAGAAGCGGGACAGGTTTTGATTGAAAATAAAATTATTCGTTTATTAACATTTAGTTTGCAAACAAAGGAGATTCTTCAATGGATACCATCGTCGCTCATTCCTTAAAAAAAGCAACTATCCAAGTTTTGCAAGATTATATTGAATTTTTGGGTAATGATCCAGAAAGTGAGCTACAACTTATTATTGATGAAAAACACAATCATTATCTCATTGTTGAAGTGGGTTGGCATCATAATCAAAGGCTCTATGGGAGCTATATTCATATCGATATCATTGATGATAAGATTTGGATACAACAGGATGGAACCTCTGAAGGCGTGGCGAATGAGTTAGTTGACCTGGGAATTTCACCACAGCAAATTGTTCTAGGATTCAAAACATTAGAGCGACGAAAAATCACTGATTTTGCTGTGTCTTGAAATGCCATTATCTTGAGATCAGGATTAATTATGGCGGGGTAGTTCTGTCCCGTTGATGTTTTTTTATTTCAACTGTTCTCACGATTCAGAGCGATAAATTCGTGATAGGCCATGGCATCGGTGCAATACCAGAGAATACGATCGCATTCATGACGCTGCACGGACGGGGGGATGTGAGCGATCGCCGCCTTTAAGGGCCCCACGATTTGGGCACTGTGTTCGGTTTGAATGACGGCTTTGATGTCCTTGGCGAGGCGTTTATAGAGGGCGGCGGGATGGCCGGGCGTGAGCAGGAGACGGAGAAGGGTGGCGATCGCTTCCGGGTGATTCGGTTGGAGGCGGGCAAGGCGGGCGGCGTGGCGGCGTTGTTCCGTGGGGTTGGGAGCGGCGTGGAGACGGGTGAGGATGCCGGCGATCGCTTTGTCTGAAGGGGTGCGGGTGGGGAGGTTGTCGCGGATTTGGGTGAGCAGGCCGGGGGTTTGGACGGTATCGCGGAGGGTTTCGAGGGTGGCGATCGCGTCAGCCACGATCGCGTCAGCCACGATCGCGTCAGCCACGATCGCGTCAGCCACCCTCGCGTCTGGATGCCTCGGTTGAAACTTGCCCAAACTGTAGGCGGCTTTGCAGCGAATTTTCGGCGGGTGTTCGGGTTGGAGGAGGTGGGTGAGGGTGGCGATCGCGTCCGGGTGTCCCGGTTGAACGCGGCTGAGGCTGTCGCTAAATTGCCAGCGGCGATAGGCATCGGGGGCGGTGTGGAGCAGATCGCGCAACGTTGCCACCGCCACAGGATGACCCGGCGCGAGACTTTTGCCGAGGGTATAGGCGGCCTGCCAGCGGGGGAAGGGGTGGGTTTGGGTGCTGAGAAACTGGATAATCTGGGCGATCGCAAGGGTGCGATCGGTTTGTACCACCACTCGCCGGGCCAGGTTCAAACGTGACACGGGATGACCTTGGGGCATCGTCGCCGAAAAGGTCGGGCCAAACCGCCAGTCCAGGATCACCCCCATTAAATCCGTCCCTTGCTCCGAGTCGGGAAATTCCGCCAACAGCAGCGCCGCGAGTCCTTGGGCGCGATCGCGATACAGCCCCACGCCACCATCGTCGAACGATCGCAGGGCAGCGATCGCCCCCTCCT
>CAZCWE010000014.1:11902-16488 GCA_964502285.1 uncultured Spirulina sp.
CCCGACCCATCCACAATCGCACCACCTCCCGCCAGCGCGGATTCAACGCCGGATAGTCCGCCGCCGGATCGAGCCAAAACGCCCCCGTGGCAATCCCCTGCGCTGCAAAATACGCCTGAAACAATGGGTGATAAAACCGATACACCGGCTCCGCCGTCGCCGCACGAATCCCCACCGGATAGAGCCAGCCCACTTGCAACGCTAGGGGAAACAGATCGGGGCGATCGCTAAATGCCCGCTGCACCAGCGGATCGGGGAGATGATACCCCAGGGACGGATCAGTAAAAGCATCAACGGCCAGGGTTCCTAATACTGCGTTGAGGTGTTGGCGTTGGGCGGGAGTCGTGGGGGCGCGGTCTTGCTGCCAACTGTAGAGGGCGGTGACAAATTGGCGATACAACTGGGCATGGGTGCGGGGAAATTGCCCCCGGTTGAGCGACCAGGCCCGACAGAGCAACGCCAGGCGCAACGGATTGCCCACCGCATCGCGGATCGTGTGGTGTTGAGGGTCATGGAGCAGGGCTTGTAAGGTGTGTGCCTGGGCGGGTTGGGCGGCAAACCAGCGATCGATAAACTGCCCCACCTGATCCGGCTCCCCCGCATCATTCGCGAGGGTAAACCGCTGACACCGATAGGCGGTAAACCCATCGAGGGCATTTTTCGCCCCCTCCCAACGGTGCAGCCGACAGGTCAACACTACTGACACGCCCCCCAACACGCCCCGCAACTGCCGCCCCAATTGCGCCAAGCTGCGGCTGCTGTCCCCCGCCATTTCATCCACCCCATCCAAGAGCAGCCAAGCGTTGCCGGTGGTGAGCAGGTCGGAAAATTCAGCTTGGAGGGGGGCGGGGATGTGGAGGGATTGGGTGGCTTGTTGGAGCCAGTTTTGCAGGAGGTAATCGGGGAGGGATTTGCTTTGTAGATCGGCGAGGGTGACCCAGATGGGGAATGCGCCTCGGTGCAGGAGTTGGGTGGCGAGATGTTGGAGGGTGGTGGTTTTCCCGGCTCCGGCTTCGCCGACGATCGCCCAGCGTTGGCGGCCTGTGGTGGTGGTGAGGAGTTCGTCCAGGGTGACGATCGCACTCTCCTCCTCGCGGTCTTCGTCATCGCCATCTTCCTGAAGGCGATCGCGCTGCATGCGGGGGATCAATGCCAAGGGTAAATAGAGATCCTGATGGTCAAACCGCATCCCATCGGGGGCGGTGAGGGGGTTGGTGGTGAGGCGGTGATAATTTTGGGCTTCGAGGCTGGTGCGGCAACGCGATCGCCACTCGTCCCATGTGCGATCCGGTGCGGGTTCCGGCGGGGAAGTCTCGCCCGTGACCTGCTTGGATTTCACCGGGCGGCGTTGCTCCCATTCCTGGGTAAAGCGTTGGCAGTTCGAGGTGCGATCGCGCCGTCCGTGCCACAGGTTAATCGAAAAATGCCACATCTCCGACCCGCTCACCTGGGGCCGATGATCGTCCAAAATCTCCAGAAAATCCGCCCACCGTTTCAACCCATCCCGAATCTGGGCGCGGCTTAAGGGGGTGGCACTGGCGCGGCTCAGGGTTTCCAAATGGCGCAGTTTCGTCCGCACCACGAGCCGCTGCTCCGTTTGCCATTGGGTTTGAATCTGGGGGCGCAACCGCTCCAACTGCGCTAAGTCGAGATCCAATTCATCATTGGCATAGTCCAGCAGCACCGTGAAGAGGTGGTGCGATCGCGCCTGAGCAGTGGGGCCATAGTTCGGTCGGGCCATCGGTGCGGTTTTATCGTCAAATCTTGCCGTCAAAGTGTGGGGAATCCCCAAGGTTGAGGCGATTCCCCAACGTCTACAATCCAGCCTACCCCAAGGCTTCGCCCCCGTCCTCCCCCGATTCGCCTTGGGGCAGTTCCCCCGCCTACTTTAAATACAGAGCCAAGACGGAGCAACACCGCACCGAGAGCCCCTCACCCAAACCCTCTTCCAGAGGGCGAGGGCTTCCGACCTCCTTCTCCTTGTGGGAAAAGGTCTAGGGATGAGAGCAACTCTTAAGTTGGTTCAACATTAATCACCTGTGGCGGCTAGCTCAATCAGTAGAGCGCCATCCTTTGCCCTCCGGGGCCGAAGATTGAGGGTTATCGCTGTAAACGACCCCCCCTTAATCGTCGGAGATGCGGGTGCAACTCCCGCGTCGCTACACCAATGGCAGGTAGTTTAACGCAGTCAAAACATCTCACATCCTTATTCATTTTTTCGCCTTTTGGGCCGTCGGATGAGGGTTATCGCCTGTTAAGCGGAAGATGCTGGTGCAAGTCCAGCCCTGCCAGTTGATCCCCCCTGCCCCCCTTTTTTAAGGGGGGAAAGACTCCAAAACCCCCTTAAAAAGGGGGTCGGCGCAAGCCGGGGGGATTCTTACAAACCAGTGCTCAGTGTGCTGCTTTATTCATTCGCCCTCACGGGCTGGAGGTTCACCGATGACGTATCAATTTTTTACCCAAGCACCAACCCCCCAATCCCAACCGATTCCCGGTCGCGACATGATCCAAGGTCGTTCCGGCGGCTGGATGTTCAAAGCCGATGCTTGGCAAGTGTTGCGCCGCTGCCTGTTGATCGGGACGGCCCAAAGCACCTACTACGCCGATAAACGGGAATTAACGGGGGATTTTATTGGGGTGTTAAAGGAGGCGATCGCTGTTGATCCCGATCGCACCGCCGCCGAAATCCTCTCCGCCTCCGACGGTCGCGCCATCAACAACAGTGCGCCGATCTTCGCCCTCGTCCTCCTGTCGATGGGGGAAAGCCCCGCCGCCAAACGGGCCTTTGCGCAGATCTTCCCCAAAGTGGTACGTACCGGCAGCCATTTTTATGAATGGTTGAGCTATACAAAATCCCTGCGGGGATTCGGGAAAATCGTGCGGCAAGCGGGGACGGCGTGGCTGTCGCGGCCCGACGTGACGGGCTTGGCCTATCAACTGTTGAAATATCAACAACGCCACGGGTTTGCTCACCGGGATGCCCTGCGCCTGTTCCACGTCAAACCGCCCACGCCCGAACACGATCGCCTCTTTGCCTGGGTCATGCAAGGGTGGGAAAACCTCCCCGGTCAACCCCCCTCCAAAGCCCTGATGCAAATCTGGTGGTACGAATGGCTCAAACGCCACCCCGATCGCACCCCCGAAGCGATCAAACAAGGACGGCTCACCCATGAAATGGCCGCCCCTGTGGGTCAAATGACTCAGCAAGCCTGGCAATTGTTGTTTGAGGACATGCCGATTGGGGCGATGTTGCGGAACTTGGGATCATTGACCGCGTTGGGCGTGCTGCGAGGTGACCGCAAACGGGGCAACTTGAAACGGTTGGAGAAAGTCTTGTGCGATCGCCGCCACCTGCGCAACGGTCGCATCCATCCCATCGACATCCTCAAAGCCCTGAAAACCTACCAATCCGGCGGCAAACTCGGCAAAAGCCAAAAAACCTGGGAACCCATTCCCCACATCCTCGACATCCTCGATCGCGCCTTGGCCCTGTCCTTCCAAGTGCTCGAACCCACGGGGAAAACCTTCCTCCATGCGGTGGATGTGTCCGGGTCAATGTCCTGCCATACCGTCGGCTCCATCGGGTTAACCTGCTGCGAAATCGCAACGGTGATGGCCCTGGCGACGGCCAAAGCGGAACAACACTATATGATTCGCGGTTTTGCCACCACCTTTCTCGATTTGGGAATCACCGCACGGGATAGTTTCAGTGATGCCATGGCCAAAGCCAGCCGCCACAACTTCGGCGGTACTGATGCCTCGGTGGCCTACGACTGGGCGATTGAACAGCGCTACCATGCCGATGTCTTCTGCTTCTGGACAGACTCGGAAAGCTGGGCGGGTCGTCAACACCCCAGCCAAGCCCTGGCCCGCTACCGTCAAGCGGTCAACCCCGATGCCAAAGCGGTCTACATCACCCTCGCGCCCTACCGGATCTCCCTGGTTGACCCTCTCGATCCCCAATCCTGGGACGTGGCGGGGTTCGATCCCGGTACTCCGCGCCTGATTCAACTCCTGGCCACGGGGGAACTGTAGCCTGGATGAGCCGTGACGCATCCAGGCGAGGAGTCACACCAAGCGGCAGAGGTGAGCGGCCAGGGCGGGGAGGGGTATGGCTCCATCACTGAGACCGGCTTCGACGACGGAGCGGGGCATCCCGTAGATGACGCAGCTTTCGGGGGCTTCGGTGAACACTTGGCCGCCTTGGGCTTTGATCCAGGCGGCTCCTTGTTTGCCATCGCTGCCCATGCCGGTCATGACGATGCCGACGGTGCGATCGCCGTACACTTCGGCGGCGGATTGAAACAGGATATCCACCGAGGGGCGATGGAGTTGGTCAAAGGGATGGAGGGCGAGTTGGGTGATCACGGTGCCATCGGTTTGACGACGCTTCCTCAGAGGTAATCGCCACCGCCTGCAGTTGCGCGAAAAGCAAAAGGTGCGCCGGATCTACGGCGTGCTGGAAAAGCAATTTCGCAACTACTATAAGTCTGCGGCGCAAAAAAAAGGAGCCACCGGCGAGAATCTGTTGCAGTTCCTGGAACAGCGGCTGGGCATCCGGATCCGCGGTTACCTGTCGCAGCTGG
>CAZCWE010000014.1:16498-22104 GCA_964502285.1 uncultured Spirulina sp.
AGCGGTGACGGGCATCCCGGCGGGGGTTTCGATGACAGTGAGGGCGGTATGTTGATTGAGACGCTCGGCATAGAGGGCGGTATAGCCGACGGGCATATGGAGGACGATCGCCACAGGGACAGGAAAATTAGCCGGGAGTTGGGGGATCAAGGCATTGAGGGCTTGGGGGCCGCCCGTGGAAATGCCCAGCACGACAATATCGGGGCTGTGGGGTTGCCGGGGACGGGGCGTGATGGGGGGAAGGGGGTCGAGGGGGGCGATCGCTTGCGGAAACACCGCCTGAGCTGCGGCCTTCACCTTGGCGATGATTTCCTGGCTCATCTCCAGGATTTTCTCGTGGGCGAGGGCGGTGGGTTTATGGACAAAATCCACCGCTCCGGCGGCGAGGGCGGCGACTACCTGCTGATTATCACTGCTGGCGATGCTGACCACCACCACCGGCAGGGGCTGCCGGGCCATCTGCACCGCTAAAAATTCCAGCCCCCCCATGGTGGGCATATTCAGATCCAGCGTCACCACATCGGGCTGTAGCCGCTCCACCAGTTCTAGGGCTTCGGTGCCATCGTGGGCAATCCCCACCACGTCAATGAACGGACTCCGCAACAGCATTTTGCGCAACGATTTCCGGATGTAGGCCGAGTCATCAACGATGAGCACCCGGATCAAGGGGGTCTTAGGGTTTGACATAGACAAAGGTGTCCTGAATCGAGGTGAGTTGAAACGGGGTATTCACTTTTAACAGGGATTCCGAACTGCTGACAAACAGATACGCCGGGGACGGCATGGCGCAGTAGAACCGATCGATGACGGTTTGAATCGTGGGCAGGGAGAAGTAGATAAACAGGTTGCGACAAAAGATCACCGTGGCGCAGAGGTAGGGCTGAATGGCGGTTTGATCGAGCAAATTGGTGATGTCCCAATGGATGCGCTGGTGAATGTTGGCGTTAATGCGCCAGCCGCTGGGGACGGGCTGAAAGTATTTGGCTTTCAGGGCGGCGGGCAGTTGGCGAAAGGCGCGATCGCGGTAAATGCCGGTTTTGGCGTGGTCAATGGCGTGGGGCGAAATATCGGTGCCGTAGAGATGAATGGGGAGTTTATCCCACCAGCCGGCTTCGGCGAGGGCGATCGCAATGCTCAACGGTTCTTCGCCTGTGGCACAGGCCGCACTCCAAATCCGCAGGGGCGGCAGACCAGGGGACGCATGGGCTTGGTAATAGTGCGGCACAATCACATCGGTCAGCAGCCGCAGGGCATCGGCCTCCCGCCAAAAGAAGGTTTCCGGCACCGAGAGCACATCCGCGAGCACCTGCCATTCTGCCTGGGCATTGGCCTCATATTTGAGGCGATAGTAATAGTCGAGAAAGGATAACGCCCCACATTGCTGGAGGCGGGGGGATAGTTTATCGGCGAGGATATCCCGCTTGCTTTGATCAAAATAAATCCCAATCTGACGACAAATCAGATCACGCAGAATAATGAATGTTGTATCGGTCAAACTGGGGGGAGAGTCAAACAAGGTTTACCGTGGGTCAAAGGTCAAGGTCATGAATGGCGGAGATGGGCTTGCATGGTTTGGCGAATCAGCAGGGATGGATCTTGGGACAGGTGATGGCGGGCGGACGGGGGCGGGAATTGCCCAAGGGTGATTAAAGCCCGAACAGCCGCCAGACGTAGGGCTTCTTCCGGGTGTTGGAGGGTGTCGATGAGGTATTGGGAGGCGTGGGGGTGCTTGAGGCGGGTCAAGATGTCGATGGTGGCGGCACGGACGCGGAACTGGGCATGGTGGAGACCGAGGGCGATCGCATCCACATAGTCCTGAAATTCGGCGCGATCGCGGGGATGGTGGGCATGGGTGAGGGCATGGCAGCAGGCTTCCCGCTGGCGGGGCTGTGCGGTTAAGTCAAGGAGGGGGGCGATCGCCGTGGGTGTGCCAATCTGCACCAAGGACTGCATGGCCGCCTGAACAATAGCCGCATCGGTGGCCGTGGTCACCAACCAGTGCAGCCCCCCCGTTGCTTCCGGGCCGCCCCGACTGCGGAGGGCATGGATTGCCGCCAAACAGCGATCGGGGTTGGCACTGTGGAGCAGGGCCAGCAATGGCGCGATCGCATCAGGATGGGCCAAGCTGCCCAAGGCGGCGATCGCCCCTCGGGCCACATCCTCCACCGGATGCGCCGTCAGCTCGATCAACAAGGGGATCGCCTCGGCATGGTTCAACAGGCCCATCAGCGCCACAGCCCCCCCTTGAACCTGGGGATCGGGATCGGTCCGCGCCATCCCCAACACCCGCGCCAAGAGAGCCGAGCGATCGGTCATCGTCAACAGGGGCGCGAGTTTACCGATCGCGTGGGTCGTGTGATACCGCGTCTGGGGGTCAGGGTCTTCGAGGGCTGTGATCAACAGCGGCAGGGTGGCGGGCTCATCCAACTCACCGAGGGCCCGCACCGCCGCCGTGCGGATCACCGGTTCCTGATCCTGAAGTGCAGCGGTCAACAGCGGCAACACCGAGCCCGTCTCGAAATAGGGCAGATGCAGGATCGCCGCTCGACGGACGGTTAGATCCGGGTCTTGGGTCGCCGCGAAGAGGGCCGCGTGACAGTTCGGAAAGGCAAAATAACCGGCAATTTTGACCGCAGCTTCGCGCACCACCGGATTTTTGGCGGCAAAACGCGGGAGCAGGGCCGTGGCCAGGTGCGGATGCCCCAGGGAGTTCAACGCGGTGATCGCCCCTAGGCGCACTGCCCCGGTTTCATGGCCGAGGAGGTCGAGGAGGGCGGTGAAGGCGGTGCGATCGCCAATTTGCGCCAAGGCCATCGTCACGGCCATCACCAGATCCGTCTCCCCCGTCAGCAAGGGCAATAACACCGGCACAGCAGGCTGATAGCCCATTTTGCCCAACAGGGTCACCGCTGCGTAGAGGGTTTCCTGTGTCCAGGTGCCAAGCTGCTCCACCAACAAGGGCCCCAACCGCTGGCCCCGCTGCCGAATCGCCTCCACCACAAGGTCGCGGGTCTGCGATCGCGGCAAAAACGACACCAACAGCCGGTCAATCTCCTCCCCCGGCAACCACCCCACCAGGCGCGTCACCGCCTGTAACGTCCGCCCCTGCACCCGGTGCGCCGCCGCGATCACATTAGCTCGCCCCACCCGGTTCAAGGTCGTCACGGTTAATTCAATGATGTAGTCCCCTTCGTTGTAATGGGCTTGGTAGCGGTGATAGATTTTCTCGATCGCCAGCACCACCTCCTCCACCGCTGCACTTTCGTCCCGATTCAGACAGCGCACCAAGGGCCGCATCACCAAACTATCGCCAAAATTCCCCAAGGCATTCACCACTGTCCCCAACAGCAGCGGCAGTTGCAGCAGGGGGACTAGATAGGGGGCAACGCTGGGGTCGCCGATGCGGGTCAAGGCTTCGAGGGCGGGGAAGGCAAGGAAAAAGTCCTCGGTCACGGCAATGTCAGTGAGGGCATCCACCGCCAGGGGATCGGCTAACTGGCCGAGGGCTTCAATGGCGTGGTAGCGGACATTGAGATCGGGATCAGCCAAGCAGCCCAGGAGCGGATCAACCGCCCGTTGATCGCCCCGTTCCCCCAGGGCCAAGGCGGTGTAGATGCGCACATTGGGGTCGCGATCGCTTAAACAGGGAATCAGCAACGGCACCGGATCAAGCTGGCTCAGGGTCAAAATTTGGAGAACGCTATTGAGAATATTGGGGTTGTCGTGGTGACAGCGGAGCAGTTGAATCAACTCCGGCAGCAATTCCGGGTCTTGATGGAGGGCCACCTGATCGACGGCTTCCTGGCGCACTTGCCAGTGGAGGGTTTTGCGCAACAGGGGGAGCAACTGCTGTGGCAGAGAGGAAGACCCCTGGGCGGGAGGCAGCGGCGCGTGATGGGCCAGCGCACAGAGGGTGATCAGGGTTTGGAGGGCCGGAAAGGCGAGAAAAAAATCATCGGAGGTCGCCAAAGACACCAGCGCGGGCATGGCTTCGAGGGCTTGGAGGTGGCCCAGGGCTTCGATGGCGTGGTAGCACACATTGACATCACGATCGCTTAAGCAGGCAATCAAGGGCGCGATCGCCCGCCGATCTCCCCGTTCCCCCAGGGCCAGCACACTGTACATCCGCACCTCTGGCTGGGCATCTTCCAGCCCCGACAGCAGCGCCGGTAACGGGTCGATCTGACTTTTGGCGAGGGTTTGGAGGATGGTATTGAGCAGATTCGGGTTGTGGTGTTCGCGGCGCATCAGGCCCACCAGTTCCTCGGTGAGGTCAGCCTGATCGCTGTGGATCAGTTGGGTGACGGCATCGGAACGCTGTTGCCAGTCAATGTGGGGGAGCTGTTCAGCGAGGGCGGTGGGTAAACCGGGGGGGGCAGCATAGGGAATGCGGGGCGCGATCGCCCCTGGGGTGAGCGTCGGCGGGGGAACAGCCGCGAGGGTAATCGTGGTGCCGACGATCTGCCGACCGTGGTAGAGGGGGGCGATCGTCACCCGGTGGGCCATGGGGGGGTGTTGGGCCGGCGGGGGATCGGGCCAGCAGGGGATCAAGTACGGATGCTCGGCGGGATCGAGGACGAGGGTTGTGCCCAAGGTCAGCACCTGTTGAAAGATCGGGGCAAGGTGGCGATTGTCCCAATTGGGGATCATCTCCGGCAGGGGACGGCCCTGGGCCTGGCTGGCGGGGATGGCAGTCCAATCGGCGAGAGTCCTGTCCCAGGATTGAATCGTAAGCTGTGCATCTGTGGTTAAAACCGTAATCATTGTCTGTCCTGGGTGGCTATCTCGAACAATCGATGGCGTGGCGGGGAGATCGAGGCCCCTCAAGGCTGGCAGGCATCGAGCTGCCCTTGGAGATCCGTTGTGGTTTGGTGGGTGGCCTGGATGAGGTGGTGGAGGTGGGCTAGCCCGGTTTGGAGGCTGTCGAGGGTGGTGCGCAGCGATCGCGTTTCCTGGGACTGCTCCCGGTTACGGTGGGCGATCTGTTGAATTTGCTGGGCGATATTGACGATCGCCGCGCTCATTTCCTGCACCGTGCGCGTTTGTTCAGCGATCGCCTTCGCCCCCTGGTTCGATTGCAGGCGGATGATCTCCACGGCTTTGGTAATCTGTTCAGCGGCGCTGCTTTGGTTCACCATCGATTGGGTCACCTGTTGAATCAAATGGGTCAGGCGGGCGGCAGACTCGCTCACCTGCTGACTCGCCGTAGACTGTTCCGTCAGGGCCCGCATCGTCGCGATTGCCCCCGTGCGCACCGTGGCGATCGCCTGTTGAATCTGGATCGCCCCCTGCCGCTGCTCCTCCATCGCCTGCCGCACCTGATTCGCCAGATCCGCCGTCCCCCGCGCCGACTTCATCACCCCCCGCGCCGTTTGGGACTGCTCCTCCATCGCCCGATTCACATCCTGGGCCAACTGCCGCATTTGCACCGCATCCCGCAGGGTTTTTTGCGTCGTCTGCGCCTGGTTTGCCATCGCCTCAGACACCGTATTCGCCTGCACCGCCGTCGTATTAATCCCATCGAGCGTCCGTTGCCCCGCCACCAACTGTTCCGCCGTCGCTTGGGTAATCTGGGACACGAGGCCCGTGGTCTCCTCCACGCCCCC
>CAZCWE010000015.1:0-12380 GCA_964502285.1 uncultured Spirulina sp.
CCGTCGTTCCCACCTGCTCAATGACATGATCCCGCACAACAATCGCCCCGTTGCGAATCTCGCGGCGATCGCTGTCCATCGTCACGAGGGTATGAATATTTTTCACGAGTAACGTCGGCATCATCCCACTCCAATCATCCAGTATCTCGCCAGAATAGCAGGAAGTTTCTGGCCCTGCTATATCTTCTGATTTATTCCTCAAAATTGCGATGATTGGACTGGGTGCGATCGCTGCACTTCTTCAAGGATTTAGAACAGTTTCAAACTGGATCAATGGATTGAATCGTTGTTTGAAATGGATACTCAGATTTTTCTGCCTCATAGTCACTACAGCGCATTTTTTTAACCCACTTTCGATCAAGATACTGACACCAGCGAAAACCTCGTTTTTTCGCTAACTGTCTATCGTCAATATCGACATGGGCAATCACATAAAATTGTGGCTCACTTGCTCGGTGAATCGCTTGTGTGACCAGTGCCTGTAATTTTCCCGGTTGATGATATTCAACCCGGTCAAACAAAGCGGCAATGAGTTGACAATCTGTCAGGGCACGATGGGCATGGCTCACCCCAATGCCATGATTTAAGGCTGTTGTCACTAAACTAGTCGGTTTCGTATTTTCGGGCCAAATAAAATCATCATAGGTACATAGCCATGGTTTTTGGTATAGGTTAGAAAATCTCTCGAATCGGTTCAACCATTGGCTATCAAATGCAGCATTATGGGCAACCACATAATCCGCTGCTGCGAGCATACCGTAGAAGAGTTCATACCCTTGCTGAATCAGTTCTTCACTGAGGGCTTGGCAGGCCACAGCAGAAATACGATTGATCGATTCAGCCGCATTTTCAAGGACAGGTAATACGGTTGAAACCTGTTGCAGCGTGCAGTGATGTTCCACAGAATATAAGATTGCCCCCAACTCAATGGGTTGATCGATTTCAGGATTTAAGCCCGTGGTTTCAAGGTCAACAATCAGTAAATTTTTCATAATATTTTAGAGATCACCCAGACGGGCTGTGAGGATATTCTGACGAATGACCCTGAAGCTGTTGAAATTGGTAGAGGACTTCTGGATGTTTGACATGGGCTGAAGTGACGCTATTGCATGGCGGAGCATGGGGTTATTGACCGAGCATCGTTTTCTGATCATCCTTGCTGTGTCATGGTTTAACCTGTTTCAAGATATCAAGCTGTGCTGATTTCATTGTTGTGAGAGATCGAAAAAATTAATCCAGTGTGCATAAAAAGTGCTGAGGTTCCCTGATAAATAAATTGATAGGGAAACAATGTTTTGAAACGTGCATTTGTACCAATTCCATGATATCTGCTCTGTTTGATCATTGGCCCGATTGGCCAACCCCCCAACTGGGTCAGCATTGGCAACTGGGTCAACGCCAAGAAACCCAAGACTATCTTTTGATGGGCGGGGATGTGCGGATTCGGCTCTCGGCTGAGGAGTGCCAGGCGTTACGACAGTTTAACGGCACAACGACATTGGGCGCGATCGCACAACGCTGCGCCCCCCAAGATCCCCACTTCATTCCCCGCCTCCTCCAAAAGTTGATCGACCACGAGGTGCTGAGTCTGGCCGACGCTGAACCCGTGCAGGATCGCAAGGCTGCACCCGCCTCGCCGTTCAATCCGGGCGTGGAATGGCGTTATAACCCCGATGGGTATTGGATTTTACGCAATCCGACCGATAAAACCTATATGCAGGCCAGCGAGGCTCATAAGCAAGTGATGGATGGCTTGGGGCGGCGACCGTTGGCGCAATTGCTGCTACAAGCGGGGATCTCAAAATCGGAGTTTCAAGGGTTTTATCAACAAATGGCAGCCACGGGGATGCTGGAGGGGACGGAACCCCGCAAACCGCCACGGGGCAAGTTTAACCCGCTGCAATTGTTGTTTATCCGAATGCCGCTGGTTAATCCCGATCGCTGGCTGCAAGGGGTGGCCCCGTGGCTGGCGTGGGTGTGGACGCGACCGTTTTGTTGGGGGCTGTTGGTGTTTTTGACCGTGAGTGTGGTGATGGGGGTCTATCAGGGGGCGGCGATCGCGTACCAAGGCCAGCAAAGTATGGCGGTTTATGGTGCAAGTCTGTGGCTGCCCTTTGCGTTGGTGACGGTGATGGTGGTGATCCTCCACGAACTTGGCCATGCGTTGACCTTGAAACATTATCAAGGCGTTGTGCCAGAAATTGGGGTGCTGTGGATGTGCCTGTTTCCCGCTGCCTATACAGACACCTCGGATTCCTATTGCCTGAAACGGATACAGCGGATTTGGGTGGTGGCGGCGGGGTTGATGGTGCAGATTGCGATCGCAGCGATCGCCTTTTGGGTGTGGCGCTTTGCCGCCCAGGGAAGTTGGCTGAGTACCGCCAGCATCATGGCAATGATGGCCGGACTGCTGACGGTGGCCTTAAACCTCAACCCCCTCGCCCGTTTTGACGGCTACTATCTCGCCGTCGCCGTTACCGGAATCAACAATTTGCGCAGTCGGTCATTTCTCCTGTACAAATGCTGGCTCCAAGGCCAACCCACCCCAGAAGACCCGGAAGATATCCCCTTTCTCGCCTTCTATGCTCCCTTCAGCCTGCTCTATATCTGGTTCGTGTTTGGATTTTTGATTTGGCGACTGGTGGACTGGACATTACTCAATGCGCCGATGACAGTGTTAAGCCTCATTGTGCTTTGGCTCATTTACTATGTCTGGCCCAGTGATTAACTCCCACGATTGAATTGAAAATCGATGTGGTGGGGATTGTCGATCCTACCAAGCTGCCACCCTTTCACAGCAAGGTCTTATGTCTCAATCATCCACCCCGGAATCCTCCCCCCTCAAAGTCAATCCCCCCAAGGCGAAAGCCGCGCCCAAGGCTGCGCCTACCCTCGCACCGCAACCCCAAAAACCACTCCCAACACCGTCAAGTTCCCTCTCTGAACCCATCTTTGCTGTGCCGCGCTGGATTGCGATCGCAGGCGTGCTCACCGCCCTCACCGCCGCCGGCTTTATCCCGGTTCCCAACAACGTGATCGCAGAAGGCATCCTCGAACCCCCCACCACCAAGCCGGTGTTTATGGAAGTCCCCGGCACCGTCGTCGAGTTTCTTGTGGAAACGGGAGACCTGATCCAACCCAATCAAAAAATCGCCCGCGTCCGCACCCTCGAACTCGAAGACGAAATCCTCGCCACTGAACAACAACTCCAAGAACAACAACGCCAATTCAACCAACTCCAACAACGTCTCCCCGTCCTCCAAAGCCAGATGCTGGAAACCCAAGTTGCCAGCCAAGCCATCCAAAATCAGGCCGGACGGATCAATCAACGGCTGATGAGTGAACCCCCCGCCATCCAACAGATCCGCCAACAACAGGCGGTGATGTTGCAAAATATCCGCGCCCTCCGCACCGAAATCAGCCACCTCGACGATCAAGAAGCCATCGTGCGGGCAGATTTGAAACGCTATCGTGCAATCTGGGCAAAACCCGGTGGGCGGGGGGTGTTGAGTGAGCATGAAGTCGGGCGCAAACGGAACGAACTGATTACGCTGCTCAGTGCCAAAGACCGCAAAATTAGCGAAATCAGCAGCATTCAACAACAGATCGACGGGAAAAATGCTGAGATCGCAGCGTTGCAGCAGGATTGGCAAGATGAATTAGGCATGAGTAGCGATCGCTGGCAGCAAAACAACGCCAGCACCGTCACCGCCCAGCGCGAACTCCTCGCCGCCCAAAGCGAACTCACCCATCTCCAAACCCTCGTTAACACCTCCCAACAAAAACTCCAAACCCTCCAAGACCGGCGCGATCGCAATCAAACCCTCGTAGCGGAGGAAGGCGGTTTAGTACTTTCGACCGATCTCCCGGAAAAATTAGGGCGCAAGATGCAGGAGAACGAATCCATCCTCGAAATTGCCAATATTGACAGCCTCAATGTGGTGATTGATGTGCCCCAGGTGGATACGCCCATTGTCGAAGAAGGTGCGATCGTCAAAATTCGCTTCCATGAACCGGGGCATCCTGTCCGCACTGCTGTCATTCAAGAGATTGATCCCGAACTCAAACCAGACGAAACCGGCCAAAAACAACTCCTCACCGCCCGCGCCCAAATCCAAAACCCTGATCGCTTACTCTCACCCAATCAGAAAATCTATGCCCAAATTTTGGGAGGAAAAATTCCGCTCTATGAAAAAATCACTCTCGAAGTTCGTAAACATTTCAATTGGACTCGTTATGGTTTCGGAGAATAGGGTTTAAACCCATTATTTACTCCGTAATATTACTGAAATTTTGAATTCTAAATACAACCCTGACAAGACCCATTCAGGGTCTAAGGTTGGTTTCTCTCGAACACTTATACTCCGTAATATTACTGATTAATTGAGGAAGCCCTCTCAATTAAGCCAATGATGGTGCGATCGCAGTCCGCCTACTGGCAAGAGATTGAGCGATCGTACCCCTCAAAATTGGCTTCCCTGTCACCCTTCATCTCTACTTCATAAAACCCAATCACTCTTCATTGAAGATTTACCGCCAACAATGAATTCCATTGATACCGTTAACCTATAGGCATTCAGGAAATCATCAGATCATCCGAAAACTTTTTGAGAGATTTTGCATAAAAAATCACCAAACTCCTAGAGACAGAATAAAGCAGAACTTTTCATCGTCCCGGTTCATTCATCACCCATCCAAAACATTGTAGGTAAGGAGCATCAGCCATGTTCGGCAAACGCAAATCGGCCCGTCGTCGTCATCAGTCCTTGATTCTTGAGCCCATCTGGACACCCATGGGAGTCATTCCCGGCGGCGATGATGGTGATGTTGACCTCAGTGACTTTGATGGCGGAGGGCTTGATAGCTTTGATGGCGCAGTGGATCTTGTCGATGACTACACCTCAGGGGTCTTCACTGTTGGCGATTCGGGTGAAGTGCAAGTTGACTTCCTCTACGATGGCGGCTTCTACAGCAACGGTGAAGTCGGGATTTTCAGCCTTGAGGGGATGGACGAATTTGAAATCGGCAGCCAAGACTTTATCAAAGAAGCCGCCAATCGCGCCCTCAGTGGCTCCGAACTCGGCCATGTGGTGATTTCCGATGCGACCCAGGGCGCTCTGTTTAGCGGTCACATGGGCGAGGGTAATTTTAATTCCGGCGACTATCAAGAAGGCAGCGCCGTGAAGATGCGAGCTGGGGATCAATTTGGCATCATGCTCGCGGCGAATCACTCCATGGAAGAAGTGGCCGAGGGCAAAACCTGGAGCGTGCGCTTCTCGATGTCCACCGCTAACCCCAATGATGGCCTCCAATTCGGCCAAGTCGCCGATGTGACTGGTGATGGCAATACCTTTGCCTTTGAAGATTTGAGTGTGGATAGCAGCGATCGTGACTACAACGACATCGTCTTCCAAATCCAAGGCGCAACCGGTGAAGCCGCTCTGATGGATGACCTCGTTGCCGAAGGTCAAGACTGGCGCACCGATGATGTGGGGATTGAGATTCTGGCCTACACCAATGAGGTCATGGAAAAACTGGAGCTAGAAAACCGGGGCCGCCAGACTTTTACCGGGATTATTGACACAGGTTTTGCCGCCGATAATCCCGATCTTGATTATGACAACATCCAGTTGGGCAGCGATTTTGTCGATGGCGATGCGAATCCTTTGCTGGATGAGGCTCAAGGGAATGAGCACGGCACACATATCGCAGGAATCATCGGCGCGACCCAAGATAATGGCCTCGGCATTGATGGGATGAATGATGATGCACCGCTTTGGTTTGGGCGTGCGATCGGGTCGGGCAAGTGGGCGGACTCCTTGATGGAATTTGTAGACGCAGCGGCGGAATCCGGTCAGCCGAATGCGGTGGTTAACCTGAGTCTAGATCTGACCCAAATTGACGCGAATGGTGAGGTGACAACGCGCTATGAATTTACGCCCCAAGAACGACGGGCGATCGAATATGCGCGGCAAAATGGCGTGTTGCTAGTGGTCTCGGCAGGGAATGATGGCGGTGTGATGTCGGTGCTGGGTCAGGCTTCCCAGGAGTTTGACAATATCATCACGGTGGGTGCAGCCGATGGCACGGAACGCGCTGACTATTCCAGTTATGGCAATGGTTTAGACCTCTTAGCGGAGGGCGGCACGGAGGAAAATCCGATCACATCCCTGGTGGATGATGGCATTGGCACGATGGCAGGAACGTCAGTGGCGACGGCTCAGGTAACAGGGGCAGTGTCGCGGGTCTGGGCGGCCAATCCAGAGTTAAGTTATCGCCAGGTGATCGACATTCTGAAAACCACGGCGACGGATCTGGCTACGCCGGGTTGGGATGCGGAGACGGGGGCTGGTTTGTTGAATTTAGCAGCAGCGATTCAGGTCGCACGAGAAACCGAAGGTGAGGTTTATGATCCGGTAGATTTTGCGATTCCCACCACTTGGAAAGGTGAAAGAAAAGTTACCGCACAGGAACGGGCTGTCGGGGGCACGGAAGGAGTTGGTCAAAATTGGAATGATGATTCACAACGTGCATCAATCAGTCGAGATGGGAATTATGTGGTGTTTGATTCCTATGCAACCAATGTTGTACCTGGAGACCGTGATGATAACGGCGATATCTTTGTTTACAATCGCCAAACTAAAACCATCAGCCAAGTAAACCTCACTCCAAATGGTCAGCAAGCGAATAACTATAGTTGGGGATCAGCGATTAGCCACGATGGGAAATATGTGGTTTTTATGTCTGATGCTAGTAACTTAGTCGGTAATGATGAAAACAAAGATAGAGACATCTTTCTTTACGATCGCGATAGCCAAAAAATTACGCGAATAAGCATTAGTTCTAACGGGCAAGAAGGTAATCACAACAGTTTGAATCCCAATATTAGTGGTGAAGATGGGCGCTATGTAGTTTTTGAATCGAAAGCTTCCAATTTTACTTCACTTCCAGATAATGATTTTTATGATATCTTTTTACACGATCGCATCACAGGTAAAACAGAACTAATTAGTGTTGCTCACAACGGACAGACGGCAAATGAAGAAAGTGAGAATGTTGTAGTCAGCGATGATGGTCGTTATGTAGTCTTTGAATCTTATGCCTCAAACTTAGTCCCTGGTGATAACAATGAGATGGTTGATATTTTTGTGCGCGATCGCATCAAAAATACAACCAAACGAATTTCGGTTGGTATTAATGGAGAAGAAACAGATGGCTATTCCGAAACACCCGCGATCACACCTGACGGAAAATATATTGTTTTCGCTTCGGATGCTTCTAACTTGGTCGAGGGGGATACCAATTACGCTAACGATATTTTTCTCTACAACAATGACACGGGTGAAATTAAACGAGTTAGTGTTAATGCTTCTGGCGTAGAAGGTAATGATGACAGTGAAGACCCTGCGATCAGCGCAGACGGTCGTTACATTACATTCACTTCTGAGGCGAATAACCTCGTCCCTGGTGATACGAATGAGCGAGATGATATTTTCCGCTACGATATCCAAACTGGTGAGATTGACATTGTCAGCATTGCTGATGATGGACAGCAAGGTAATGGACATAGTTCTGCACCCAGCATTAGTGGCGATGGTCGCTTCATCACTTATCAGAGTAGTTCAGGGCAATTTGTCACAGGGGACACCAACGGTGCAAGGGATATTTTCATTCGTGATATGAATGAGCGGGTGACGCTCCAGTCCACTTCAGTTAACCTCGGTGGAGCCTCCTTCAACGTTACTAATCCCAATCTCCAGCGAGATGGACAGCTTGATGTCAGCTTCAAAGTTGAGAACACCGGAGTCGATGCCTCCAAACCTTTCCGGGTTGGCTTCTACATCTTTGAAGAAGCCGATCCGACCAGTCGAGATTGGCTGGTGGGAACCTACGATATTGATTCACTCGCGGGGAATAGTGATACAGGAGTCATCAATGCTCAGTTCACGTTACCCTCAACAATTCATGAGGACTGGGAACGTTACGATCAATTCCATATCGGCATGATAGTCGATGACACTAATGCCATTTTAGAAACGGATGAAAATAATCCAGCCTTATTTGAAAAGGTTGATATTAGTCGCCCCGATACAGGAGAAACAGCACGAGCTAGTATTTCTTCTGCTGGTGTAGAAGCTAATGATGGGAGTTACTGGCCAGCGATTAGCGGTAATGGTCGTTATGTCGTCTTCAACTCCTACGCCAATAACTTAGTTTCTGGCGACACAAATAATGCATTAGACACTTTTGTTTATGATCGTGATACCCAGGAAACTAAACGAGTCAATGTTTCCTCATCTGGGCAACAAGGCAATACACCAGATGCACCAGATTCCCCGTGGAAGGAAGCAAGCATCAAAGATCAACCTTCTATCAGTGGAGATGGTCAAATTATTGCCTTCACCGCTGCTTCAACCAATCTTGTTTCTGGCGATAACAATAACCACAATGATATTTTTGTTCATAATCTAGCAACTGGAGAAACTAAGCGCATTAATGTTTCAAGCAGTGGTCAACAAGCAGACAATCATGCGTCTAACCCTTCTGTAAGTGCCAATGGCCGTTTTGTTGCCTTTGACCAAGCTTCATCTGAAACATTAATCCCAGGCTATTGGGCTGGCCTGTTGGTTCATGACCTAGAGACCCGTGAAACCTTACCGCTACAAATTGACTTCAACGCACTGGGTGAAAACCTTACAGAGTTAGATAATCCGTCTATCAGTGGAGACGGCAGCCTCGTCGCTTTTTCTGCACAAATTGGTAGCCGTTCAGCAGAAGTCGTTGGAACTTATGTCCATAATCGTCAAACGGGCGAAACGACCAAACTAGGAGAAACCCAGTCTTGGAATTCTGCGTATGTTGATCCTGTGATCAGTGATGATGGTAAGTTTGTTGCTTGGCGCGACACAATCTACGAACTCGCAACCAGGAAGATTGAAACGGTTGGCGGTAATGGTCTGATTACAGACATCAGTGCCGATGGTCGCTATGCAACCTTCAGCTCTAAAGATAATAGCCTTATAGATGGCGACCAATCCGGTAGTTGGCAGGGTGATGAAGATGTTTTTGTCTACGATCGCCTCACTGGAAAAACCACTCTCCTCAGCGTCAATGAGCAAGGTGTTCACGAGGCTGATGGTGATAGCGAAGCTCCGGCGATCAGTGCTGATGGTAAAGTTGTTGTCTTTGAAGCTGAGAGTAGTGTAAAACTGGTCGATGATGACACCAATGGTGCAGCCGATATCTATATCCGAGAATGGAAAGAACCGACATTCACCACAGGTAGCATCGATCTCACAAGCCAAGCCTTCCAGCTTGATGCCGCTAGCCTCACTGCGGGTGATTGGAGTCAAGCCAACGTCACCGTTCGCAACAATGGCACGGGTGATGCCGCTCCTTTCCGTGTGCGGCTTTATCTCTCCAAAGATCCTAATATCAACACGCAAGATACTCCCCTTGGTTCGGTTTCTGTGGAGAATCTGGCGACTAATACCAGTCGGACTATAAATGTGCCGTTCCAACTGCCTGCGGCGAGTGATAATTTCTGGCAGGGTGCAGGCACTTACTATGTGGGCGCGGTGATTGATGAAGCCAATATTATCAGTGAGACAGATGAGACCAATAATGCCAACCAAGGCAACTTGATTGATTCGCAGGCGCTTACCGTTAATATTCCCGCCCAAGGCGATCTGCTTAATACTCAGTTCAATGTCAGCAAAACTCAGGTTAACCCCCATGAACGAATGGAGGTGAGTTTTGCGATCGCGAACCAGTCTGCTACGCCAACCAAACCAACGCGAGTAGGCTTCTATCTGTCTCAAGATGCGAATGTCACGACGGATGATTACTTTATCCATGCTGAAGACTTAGAGATTCTTGCAGGCAACAGCAGCACCGGAACCCGCACAACAACCTTCTATCTACCTTCTGAAGAGTCTGGGGCTTGGAACGGGCCAGGACAATATTATCTGGGCATGATCGCAGATGATCAAAACCAACTTAATGAGTCCCAAGAAGGGAATAACGTTACGGTACAACCCATCACATATCAAGGGGCAGTGAATCTGACTGGTACTGGGTTTGAAGTAGTGACGCTGGGTGGGCCGAAACCCATCAAGGCGGAATTGTATGCGAGTGAAGATTTTGATGTAAAGTTTGCAGTCTCCAATACTGAGAACGGCAGCACTGGCCCGGTCAAGGTTAATTTCTACCTGTCTGAAAATAAATATGTTCTTCCTGGGGATGTGTTGCTGGGGTCAACCACGATTAGTTCCATTGGACCCAACAGCACGTTTAACGGCACAAAACGGCTCACGCTCCCGGATGCGAATAACCCTGAGTATGCCAGTGGCTATGCTGGGTATTACATCGGCATGATCATTGACCCAGAGAAGCAGATTACAGAAACGGATGAGTTTGATAATGGCTTGGCGATGCATGATCGCGGCCAATCCCTGGACAAAGACCAGGTCATGATCAACCCCAATGCCAAAGATTTAGTGAGCAATAACTTCCGGGTTGATGGGGGTGCGTTGAATGCCGGGGAAGACTTCAAGGTGAAATTTGACCTCAAAAATACTGGCAGCCAGGACACAGGCAAGTTTTTGGTGAGTTTTGAGGTGCGGGATAAAAATGGCTCCCATGTTGTGGGGTTGGGTAGCAAAGAGATTAGTAATCTCCGGGCATTCTCGGAGCGCAGTTATACCGAAACGTTGAACTTGCCACCGGGTCGGCTCGATTTCTGGAAAGGCTCAGACAACTATGAAATTCGGATGCGAATCGATGCGCTGAACGATGTCACGGAAGTTAGCGAAGCCAACAATATTGACTCCGATCACGTTTACATCAATGTGGTGGAGGGGGCAAGTGATGTCTTCCCAGCATTCCGGGAATATTTTGAGGCGAATTCGAGTTGGCTCGGCGGTGTTGTGGGCAATATCTATTCTCAGGGTAACGGTGTGCTGCGCTGGGATACTCGCAATGGCTACATGATCTGGAATGGCAAGAAGGTCGCGGGATACCGGGTGGGTAATGGTGGCAACGGCAATAGCGGTGTGGCCCCCGAAGGTACACGTCTATTCAACCTCGGCATTCTCCATGGTCGTCGCGAGGAGTCTTTCTATAGTGCCACGGCTCAGAAAGATGACTTGATCAAGTTTGTTTTGGATGATCTCAAAGGCAATGAGCGCCACTATCTCCAGTGGGCATTGCGCGATCAAGCTACGGGCTGGGATGTTTCTCTCGCCGAAGCAGATGTGGAAATTCGGGATGCCAATATGCGGTATGTCTCACCCAAGTCGGGTTGGCAGCCCCATACAGATACTGCCGCAGCCTACAGTCTCCGGGGTGGCACGTATTACGTGAAGGTGAATCCGAAAAAAGACCTGGATTACAAGCTGGTGATGAATCTGGATTCTGCCGGAGACCAGTTCTCCCAAGCGCGGGATTTGGGTCATGTGACGGGGCGGCATGAGTTTCGTGATTATGTGGGGTCGGGTGATAAGTATGGCGACATCTATGAGTTTGAGGTAGATCACGAGAGTTCGGTGCGTTTTGCAGTGACGGAGATGGCTGCGGGTCAAGATGTGAATGTGGAATTGTTCCGGAGTGGCTCCGTGATTGAGCAGGGTACTAAGATCCCGGCTGGGCGGTATGGCGAGGCTGACTTGGATGCGGGTCAGTATTACGTAAAGGTGACTCCGCGCAATGGCTCGAAGACGAACTATAAGTTGGCGCTCCAGGTGGTTGAGGAGTTGGGTCGGTTTAATGGCCGGGAAACTTACCGTCGGCGTTTAGATGACGACTACAACGAAGCCTATTACCGTCTGACGTTGCCCCAGACCACGGATTTGAATGTGGCACTGCGGAATCAGCAGGGGGGAGCGGATATTGAGTTGTTGCGGGATACAGGTTTAGGGATTCTCAAGGCGCAGTCTGTCCGGAGTACCGATGCAAACAATGCTTCGGGTACACAAGATGAACTGAATTATTATCAGCAACTTCCGGCAGGGGATTATCTGATCAAGGTGGCGCGAGATGCAGGCCGGAGTTTTGCCGCCTATGACCTGATCGTCAATGCGGGCATTGCAGAGACGGTGGATCTGGGGATGTTAAGTGGCCGGACGGTCAAGGGCGACCAATATGTGGGCATTGGCCAGCCGGAGCATCGGTACACCTTTAGCCTGAGTCAGGATGCGGAGGTGCGGTTGGCGTTGCAGGCTCCGAATGGGAGTGCAGATATGCGTCATGCCCATATGAAATTGCTGGATGGCAATGGTAATGAGGTGGACTTTGATCAGGTGATTCGGAAGGATCGCGGTGAGGATTCTGTTGTTTATAACCAGTTGAATGGGGGTGAGACCTATACGTTGGTGGTGTTG
>CAZCWE010000015.1:12462-19547 GCA_964502285.1 uncultured Spirulina sp.
CCAACGTTTATAAAGCAAATTGATTATGTAGATCCGCCATACGATAATCCAACTGAAGCTAATCCCATTCTATTCAAGGTTGATGCAAGCTATTTCAATGCACGTCCTCAGTACTATACATCTGGGAATATCTTTGCTCAGTCAATGTATGGCTCTAGCTTAGTAGGTGGTCGTGGCTATACCGAAGGAAACTGCACTTGGTATGCACATGGTCGCGTACTTGAGCTTGGAGGAAATCTAGCAGCATTACGCACAATGTACGGGAATGCTAATGAATGGCATACTCAGATTTCTAACGGCACTCAAATTGTTTCTAATCCACAGTCTGGTGATATTGCTCAGTGGACTCGCTGGTACACAGATTCTAATGGTCAACGACGCCAGATGAATCATGTTGCTGTGGTTGAAAAGGTAAATTCAGATGGCACAATTGTCATTTCTGAATCTCACTATGAAACAAACTGGGATGGTGGTGGTTCTGGGACACTACACAATGTTCGTACTATCTCAGCTAGTAATCCCGATCGCTTTATCCGGGTTCCGGGTGTTCAAGTCCAAGATGGAACTCCTGCTAATTCTAGTCCTGTAATTGGAACGATTCGAACAGGTGGACAGGGAATTGATCCTGAGTCACTTAGCAGGTTTGAAGCGGCTAAGACGGAAGCGATTCAGCGACTGTGGAATGATAAACAGATCGATGCGATGAGCTGGGGTGAGCCGTCAGAAATTACGTGGCTTGCTGCTGCTGATGGGGAAGGACTGTATCAGCAGTTTGGTGATAATGCGTTGTTGATGATGCAGACAGACTCGGATAAAGCGTACTGGATACGAGGTGATAATTATCAGGAATATATGACTGTTGTTAATCATGCAACTGATGATTGGTATGAACGACACTTGGGCTTCAGCCATTTGGGATTCCCTTGGAATGATGAAACAGACTTTATCTCTTCCTCAACTGGGGCAACTGGTATTTGGCAAGGCTTCTCTGGTTTTGGAGGCAAGTCAAGAATTCATAGTTCCTGGACTCAGGATGATCAGTATCTTGGCTCTGTAGCAACTTGGGGGGCGATCGGTGCTCGTTACGATGCTCTAGGTGGGGCGAGCAGCGAGTGGGGGTTACCTGTCACAGCAGAATTGAATGATCCGGATGGAGTAACGATTTGGGCTGAGTTTGAAGATGCTACTGTTGCTTATAACAGGCATACCGATGAGTTTGCTATTAATCAAGAGCCACATTGGTTAGAGGAACCAGTGTTTGATGATGATAAATGGCTTAATGATAAAACAGAACTGACAGAGGATCAGGAAAATAAATTCAAGAGTGAAATTCTTAAAGGAGACTATCTTCCTATCAAAAACTATGATTTTTTGAAGGAGGCTTCTCAAAGCAAAATTGGAGAGCTACATTCTCTGTCCGGATTGAGATTAGTAGATAGTGATACTCTTGGTAAAGGATTTTTGAATAAAGATGGAACCCTTTTTGAACTCTTTGGGTATTTAGATATCTTAAAGAAAAAACTTGGTCAAATAAGCCTTAGAAAAGCAATAGATTCCTATGAGCTAGTGGGTAATGCTATCGATGATTATCCCTTCAACGATCAAGCTTTTGAAAATCGAGTCTACAATAATTCTCTAAAAATAGCTGAGTCATATTACCCTGCTCTTGATGAAATAACGGAATATTACAAATCAAAATATTCCTTTGACTTTTTCGATTCCTTGAAGAACACCATTAATATGGTGGGAAGGGCTGTTGGCTTGGGCTTACATTTCTCAATGATATTTATTGAGATAAAAGCGAGTTTTGGCAAGTCTGCCGTTGTGTCAAAATTCAATAATCTTAGTCACGAGCAAGTCTTTGGTTCTGATTCTATATCTCAGGCTAATGTAGCGGAGGTATTAAAGGATAACTTTGACAAGGTCAAAGCTCTCTATGAATCACTAGAAGATATCCAGAATGCTATCGTCGCAGTGAAAGAGCGTGACTTTGAAAAAATGTTTGACATTATTCCCAAATTAGTCATCTTACTTGGTGATCTTCAAGGAGGCACATTATCTGCTGAGTTTATCAAAGCCGCTAAGGCAACTGAAGATCTTGGCAACTTACATCGTCTTTTGGGTAGCTTGAATAGTCTTAGTAGTGAGCATATAACCTCTGATGATATTGACTTTGTATACTGGGCACGAGTCTATGCTGGTTTCACTACTCTAGTGAGCACAGTTAAAACTATGAATGAGATATTCAAGAAATTTCTTGGAAATCATTCTTATGCTGCACCAGGTGTCGAAAAAGTTACTGGCTATCTAGATGCAGTGGCTAATATTGCTGACTCCATAAAAGGTTCAGCTTGGGCATTATTTGAACAATGGAATTCGACAGAGCTACGGCGGCAGAATGCAATATATTCATATTTAAACGATTATTATCATTCTTTTGTAGGCATGAATTATGACATAATTTCTTATGTGGCCAAAGAAACAATTGCAAGATTATAGATGTAGAAGTAGTAGTGTGGGTATCGCCCACTAATAGACAGTCTCAGCGATCGCGAATTACCGAATCATTTGCTTAAGTTTCATTGAGGTTAGCAAATAAACCAGATTTGGAGATATCGAGCTGGAAATTTTTTAGCTTGACTAAAGCTGGGATTGATCACCTCCACGCAACACATGATTCTTCTGTAAACTCCTAATCACTACCTATGATTATCTAGAACTCTCACTGAGAAGATAAGTAGTAGTGCGACTGACATTTGCATATTAATCTCTCACCCGGTAAGGTACGCGATCGCGCCCCGTCAACCCCCCAAGGCGCGATCGCTTTTACTTTGATTAGAAAAAAGCGCGATCTGATCATTCGGTAAAGACAGAAAGCTCGGTTGAGTTTTTTTTGGGGAGGCGTAATATTTCGTGATTGTTTTGTAGGAGGCGCGATTATTTTTCTAAATTAAATTCATAAACCCTAGGGCGCGATCGCATTTGGAATATTTTTACGAGAAGTGCGATCGCCCTTTGTTATTAAATGATACAATGGGTAAATGCGATCGCTTTCATTCATAGCTCAATTATGAAGGTTATTTCCTTATCAGCCCATTTCGATGGTCAATCTATTCAACTCGATGAACCGTATCCCCTGCAACCCAACACAAAACTGATTGTTACGATTCTCTCGGAACAGTCTCCAGAACGCGAAGCATGGTTCTCTCTGTCTAGAGAGCAACTTAACAGTGCCTATACTGAAGAAGATGATTATCCCCTCAATGCCATTCAAACAGTAAATCCTGATTATGAAGGAAGCTGACGTTGCCCTCACCCCCATTCCTCAAGCTGACGGCAAAATCAAGAATCGTCCAGTTATCTTGCTTCGTCAATTACCACCTTATCAGGATTTTTTAGTCTGTGGCATTAGTACCCAACTTCATCAAGAAGTGATGAGTTTTGACAATATTATTGCTCCTGCTGATCCGGATTTTGCAACCAGTGGTTTAAGAACTCAATCGTTAGTTCGATTAGGGTTTCTTGCAGTGGTTCCTCGTAACAAAATCATCGGCTCTCTTGGTACTATTTCATCAGAACGACATCAACACTTACTTAAAACATTGAGTGATTATTTAGTTCACTAGAAAAGTAGAATTGAAAGGTGTGATCCCGCTTTTTTTTAGGGAGGCACGATCTGATGATTCTGTAAGGATAGAAGGTGCGATATTTATTTGATTTGTTCCGGGAGGCGCGATCGCTTTTATTTTGATTAGAAAAGACTGCGATCTGCATAAAAACACCAACTAACTCCAGAAAAGAGAATAGAAAATCTCCACGATTCATCATGAAACTATTCTCCAAAACCCTCATCGCTCTGGTCGTCGCTATCGGCTGTAACAACCTCAGCACCACAACAGCCAAAGCCCTGACCCCTGCTTTCCCAACCCAAGATCTCCCCGACACCACTCGCACCGCCATTCTCGAACAAGCAATCATCGACAGCGACACACCCCCCTCAGACCTCACAATTCTGAGCATCACCCCTACCACCTGGTCAAACGGTTGTATGGGCATTGCGCGACCTGACCAATTCTGCACCATGGCACTGGTCGATGGTTGGGTTGTCTCCGTCCAAGCGGGTGAACACCAACTGACCTACCACACCCGTGGCGGCTCCCAGGCTTTACTCGCCCACAGCACAGACCCCATCTGGAGCAAAGAACAAGAAGTCGAGCGACGACTGTGGGAAGAAACAAGGCGGCGCTGTACAGCAACGCCTTGGTCTATGTGGAACACCCGGACTTGTGACAGCGCGTGGCGCGATCGCCAAGCAGAACAACGCCAACGAGAAGCCTGGCGACGCCGTTGGGTTGATATCGGTTGGACTCAAGAAACCCCCGTCATGCCCACCGTTGACCTGCCCGATCGCTGGCGTTTTACTGATATTCCTAGCGGCCGCTGGGTTGACCCCCCGACCGCCTACGGCTTCCAATACACAATGCTCGGTGATGCTCTGTTCACCGAAGTGCTCGACTTCCCCACCGGGATTGACGATGACAACCTGTTTACCATCAGCGTCGGTGAGCAAGTGCTGGGCGAATTTAGCCCCGGCGAGAGCGTGAGCTTTCTAGACCTTCTAGGGACAGGCGTTGCGGAATTTCGCATCACGGATATTAACCCCCTCGTTGACCCAGAAGACCCCAGCGCTTTTCCCCTTAAACTTGCTTTTGATGCCGAGAAAGCCAGCTTTGATATGATGGCACTCACCGAACCTGAAAGTATCCCAGAAGGAAACAACATCGTCAGCATTGCTGCGTTGGGCTTTATTGGGTGCGGGCTTGTATTGAAGCGATCGCGCTCCTAACACCATAATTCTCAACGCACCGCTACCCCCGCAGCGGTGCGTTGTCAGAATTTAGAGTCACTCACTCGGCTGCTCCACTCCATCGGGTGCTTCAAAAACCACATCTTCATACAATTGCTCAAAACTGATTTTGAAATCGATACTCTGGAGATGAATTTCGGTATCGGGTTCGTAAAATTGTAATGTCCAGAGGCCGGAACGATCGCGCCGAAAGACATTCACTCTGGGATGGGTTTGGCTGATGACGACGTATTCTTGGAGGGTTTCGAGGTGTTGATAATCGAAGAATTTATCACCGCGATCGCAAGCCTCAGTTTCTGGGGATACTACTTCGATGATGAGGCAGGGGTATTGTTTGAACTGCTTTAAGGGGCGATCGCGCTCATCACAGGTCACCAAAACATCGGGATAGTAATAACAGTTTTTCGCGTCGATGCGCGTTTTCATGTCTGCCATATAGACCCGACACCCAGAACCCCGTACATGACTGCGAAGTAAGGCAAAAATATTACCCGCAATGGTCACATGGGCTTCACTTGCGCCCGCCATCGCATACAGATCCCCGTCGCGGTATTCATGTTTGATGGGGCTGTCTTGTTCGTGGGTGAGGTATTCGGCAGCGGAGAGTTGGAGATTTTGGGGATTTGCGATCATGATGAGGTTATCGCGACGGTAGTACCTCTATATTACCTCACGACCCAGAGGAGCGATCGCACCGACCTTCCCCGTATCCTCGGATTCGGTTGATGGACTACAGTAGGGGGATGTTGTGGATCGCGGTGTTGGTTTGGGCGTGATCCAATTGTGATAATTGTATGGACTTACTGCGATCGCTTCCCATTGGTCTTTATCTTGAACAGCCGATCACCTGGCTGCACCACCTCGATCCGCGTGTGAAGCTGGGGTGGTTGATGACGTTTTTGCTCGCGCCGATTTTGGCGAATAATGCCTGTCGCCTCGCTTTGGTGGGGTTGTTGATTGTGCTGACCCTGGCGGCGCGGATTCCCTGGCGGGCGTGGAAACAGCAGATGGGCTGGTTGCTGATCGTGACGGCTTGGCCCTCACCAGTCAGCCCCGCCTCATCGGTGCAGAATTGCCGGAGATCACCGCCACGGGCTACCAGTTTGGCGACTATAGCGATATCCAGCCCACCCCCTACGATTACGTCGTGTTGTCCCTGGGGCGCATTACGGTGACGCGCCATTCGTTGGACTTGGCGACCCGGTTTACGACGTTGCTGTTTACGCTGATTTACAGTACGAGTCTGTATTTGTTGGTGACGGCTCCGGAGGAAATTACGACGGGCTTAGAAAGCCTCTTGGAGCCGCTGAACCGCTTTAAGATCCCGATCACGGAGATTTTGCTGACGTTGACGTTGGCACTGCGGTTTATTCCGTTGGTGTTGGAAGAGGTGCAGAATTTAACGCGATCGGTGCGGACGCGGGCGATTAATTGGAAAAAGATCGGGCTGAAGCAAACGGTGCAAATTTGGCTGGTGGTGGCGGAGCGATTGATTGAAAATTTGTTGTTGCGGGCGGAGCAGATTGCCCTGGCGATGAATGTGCGGGGATTTACAGCACCCAATGAGCATCGGGTGCAGTGGCATCGGTTGCAGTTGCGCTGGGGGGATGGGGTGGCGATCGCCATCCTCATCCTGCTGTGGTGGGCCAGGCTGACGCTGGGGTGGATGCTTTAGAACACTCAACGGTTCGGCGGTTGCCCTCGTTAAAATCCTTGGGTTCCGTCGCGATTTGGAATGAACGGCCTACTATATTATTGGTGAGTCTACTGAGGGTTAAAGTATCCAGACCAGACTCCCAATCTGTCCCTTGCGTTTCGAGTCTTTGAGAGACCCATGGTGAGTCACAAAGTCCTCATATTAGATGGTGATAGTGTTGTCCGGAGTAAATTGCGCCGGTTGCTCCCTCCCGGTAGCTATGAAATTGCGGAAGCCAGTGATGGCGAATCGGGGCTGGCGCTGATTCACCAGGAACGCGGTCGGATTCGCTTCATCTTGCTCAATGCGGCACTGGCGAAGGTGAGCGGTTGGGATGTGGTGGCTCATCTGAAAGCCGATTCAGATTTTCAACATATTCCCGTAGTGGTGATGCGCGGCTCCCAGCGTCAAGATCCGGATCTCAGTGATCCGACTTACGCGGCGGTGGAAATTTTGGATAAGCCCTTTGAGCGATCGCAACTCAAACGCGCCGTCAAAACCGCGATCAAAAAATCAAAAGCC
>CAZCWE010000015.1:19672-21454 GCA_964502285.1 uncultured Spirulina sp.
CCCCCACAGACCCCCAACCCACCGAGGATCTCGACTCCACCGAGAATCTCGACCCCACCGATCTCCTGGAAAATGCCTTTGAAGACTATGTGGATTTCGGGAATTTAGAAACAGAACAGCCAGAGGGGGATGATCCGTTTGCCGGGTTGGATGACTTTATGGCCTCAACCGAATCGTCTGAGACCCTCGACCTCCCCGAAGAGCTGCAACTCACCGATGATTTTGACGCATTACCCAACGATCTAGAACAGCCACCCTTTGACCCCACCTCTGGGTTTACCCAGCCGTTCATCCGTCCCCAATCCGAGCCCCAACCCACGCCCGACCCATCCGATCCTGCGGTTCCCACCCCCTACACCCGCGACCCCCAACCCCCGTCCGAACTGGAGCTAGAGCCGGAGGATTTGGTCAATTCGCCTTCGTTGAGTTCGGAGTTTAGCCGGGGGGGAATGTTCAGTGCGCCGCCGGAGGGGGAATTTTACGAGGATGATGCCCCTGCCCCGCGTCCGTCGGCCGTTGTCCCGGCGGCGGAGCCTACCCCGGAACCCGTGGAAGATTTGGAATTAGGTGATGGGCTGGAGTTGCCGGATGTTTTTGGGGCTGAGACACCATCGGCACAGGCTGACTCCACAGAACCCGGAGCCATCGATGACACGACGGACGCGGCTGCTGATGAGCCGAAGTTGGAGTTTAACCCCGAAGCCTTTTGGAACAAGGAGCCAGCGATCGCGCCCACCCCCTCAGACTTCACCCTCGACGACGAAGATGAAGACGATCGCCCCTTCGAGGATGAGGATCTCTCCACCTTTCTTTCGCGTCCCGCTGTCGTCCCGCCCCGCAAGCTCGATGCTGAGGCCGAAAACGATGCTCCCTTCCTCACCCCAGACACCGATCAACCCCAGCCCGCCACCCCAGACCTTGAGGCCGATTTCACCCCGGATCTAGACTTGGATAATCCCTTTGTGGAGACACCAGGGGCAGCCGAGGCCAGCACCAGCGACCCATCCTTAGATTTTCTGGCTGATCCAGAACCCACCCCCATCGCTGATCCGATTATTGACCCGGCACTCGCCTATACCCCCAGCGGTCAGCCTGACGTAGAGATCTCCCTCACCGCCGAGGAAGATTGGGAGTTTGATCCCACGTCTGAGGCAGCGGGATCGAACACCAAGGTGATCTCCGATGATCTGGAACTAGGGGATGATTTCGAGTTTGATTTATCCAGTTGGGAACCCGATGCGGCCCCCTCTCCAGCGACCCCACCGTTAGAGTCCGATCATCATCCGATCTCGCCTGTGGGTGAAATTCAATTTAACCCCTCGGATCAACTCAGCCCGGATACGGAGGAAAATACGGTGCTGGGTGAACTGCGATCGCCCCCGCTGCCCGTTGAGGAAGATGATCCCTTCGCTGCCCTAGACGATTTTTCCGTGGATCTGCCCGACGACGAAAACACAATCCTGGCGGATAAGCAAGCCAGCCCCGCCGCCTCCCGCCTCGAACAGCAACTCGATGCAGCTTTAGCGGCTGAAACCGATGAGGATGACGACAATGACAACAATATAGACGCGCTCAACGACAGCCCCGAATACACCGTCCTCGAAGACAAGCAAGACATCGACCCCGCCCAGTTTCCGCGCTTCTCCTTTGAAAATCCTGATACCAAGGCGACCCTACTTCAGGATGGCATGGTGACGCTGTTGGGGTTTGATGAAGTGAAGATGCGGTTTGAAAGCCGTCTTGAATCAGAACGAAACGCTGCCCTCCGGGATGCCTTGGACT
>CAZCWE010000016.1:0-4824 GCA_964502285.1 uncultured Spirulina sp.
GGTGGGGCAGATTTAACCCCCTACTACCCGTTTCACGAGGATGCACACCACTTCCACACCACCTATAAGGCCGCGTGCGATCGCCACAATCCCCACTATTACGACATCTTCAAAGCCTGGTGTGATGAATATTTCTACCTGAAGCACCGCAACGAAGCACGGGGCATCGGCGGCATTTTCTTCGACTACCAAGACGATCGCGGCGAACTGTATCGCGGCCCCAACCCCGACCAAGCCGCTGCTGAATATAGCCGCCAACTGGGGGATGTGCCCTCCCGCACCTGGGAAGAAGTGTTCGCTTTTGTCCAAGACTGTAGCGAGGCGTTCCTCCCCGCCTATGTGCCCATCGCCCAAAAACGTCGGGCGACGGAATACAGCGATCGCGAACGCCAATTCCAACTCTATCGGCGCGGGCGCTACGTCGAGTTCAACCTCGTCTACGATCGCGGCACGATCTTCGGCCTCCAAACCAATGGACGCACCGAATCGATCCTGATGTCCTTGCCGCCCCTCGTGCGCTGGGAATACTGTTACCAGCCCGAACCCAACAGCCGCGAGGCCGAACTCTACGACACCTTTCTCAAACCCCAAGATTGGGCGAATTGGTCTGCCTAATCGCACACCCCGCCGTCACCGCATCCTGAGTATTGTGCGGCGGCCGCGGGGAACACCTTCGTGCTAAATGGGTCAAGAAACCCGGTAAGCCAGATGCATTGTCAGCACACCAGAATCGCCTTGGGCTGTCTCCCCACAACAGAGTTTTTCTGGTAAGCTGTATACAAACTCAAACCCTTACCAATACGAGGGGGTGAGCATCCATCCAATGTCCACGCTTACCCAATGCAAACCAAACCATCAACATCTACTAGTTGCGATCGTGGTATCAACAGCTAGTGTTGTGATCAGTGAAGGTTAACCTGAGTAGCGATTTTCAGATGTTGGCACACTATATTGCTTGAGTTTGAGGCCAGTTGACGCGTGATTCACATTGATCAGAAAAAACACACAACCCAAGACCAAACCCAAGTTATTGTTTTAGCGCCTAGCGGACGTTTAGACATCACGACGGCTTGGCAATTTCGGTTAAAGTTGCAAGAGTGTATTTCTAAGCTCAGTCGCCACGTTGTGGTTAACCTCAGCCAGGTTAACTTCATCGATAGCTCTGGGCTAACGTCCCTGGTAGCTGGCATGCGTGATGCCGACAAGGTGAAAGGCAGCTTCCGCATTTGCAATGTACATCCCGAAGCGAAGCTCGTGTTTGAAGTCACGATGATGGACTCAGTCTTTGAAATTTTTGAGACTGAAGAAGAAGCCCTTGATGGTGTTCCTCGCGCGATGTCGAACTAATGTTTAACCCCGCAGGATAACCACACAGCGCATCACTAGTTTCTGTGGTTATTCTCGTGATTTGACCCACCCCTGAGCGCGTGGGCTATTGTTGTGGGTGCGCGGGGGGTTCCCGCATCCGAACGCTCCCGCTGATCTGAAGCGGTCTCTTTCACTCAACAAAAACAGAAGACCGTGTGCGACAATAGAACCACCGTCTCATCTTAAAGTTGGCTCTGTGGATACTGTTCGTACTGTTTCGGATACAAAACGAGATTTTTATACTCACCATACTCGTCCCATTAACTCGATCTATCGGCGGGTGATCGAGGAATTAATGGTCGAGATGCATTTGCTATCGGTGAATGTTAATTTTAACTACGACCCGATTTTTGCGCTGGGAGTGGTGACGGCCTATGAACGCTTTATGGCCGGTTATCAGCCTGAGCAGGATAAAGAATCTATTTTTCAAGCTCTATGTCGCTCGGTTGGGCGTGATCCCCAGCAATTTCGCCACGATGCTGAACAGTTGCGCGCCAATTGTAGCCCCGTGACGGTGGATCAGTTGGCGGATTGGAGTAGCGCGTTAGCGTCGCAAGAGGGGGCACAACTGCTCTACGAGACGTTAAAGGCGATCGCTTTCAATCAATCGTTCAAATATAGCCGCCTTTTTGGGATTGGCTTGTACAGCCTTGTGGAATCGGCCAGTGAAACCGGCGAAGTTTCCCAAGATTTCAGCACGTTGAAAGCCATGGGCGAAGCTCTCAATTTACCGATCGAGAAGCTCTCGAAGGATCTAGAGTTGTATCGGAGTAACCTCGAAAAGCTGGCGCAGGCCCGCGAGGTGCTCGATGACGTGATGGAAGCAGACCGCAAGAAACGTCAACAGCGATCGCTAGAGAAAACGCAACCGGTGGATACCGCGAGTAGCTAAGCTCTGGGTTCTATGGTATGTTAGGAAGTGGCTCGGATCGATGCGATCGTAACGCCCAAATCTTGTCAGGACCGGAAGGTAGCAGCAATACGGGATGCTTATGATAGGCGTGGACTCCGAGCCTTTTTGATGGCTAATTTTCCTTAGCGTTGACCGCTCCCTATCACACCCTTGCACGAGCCCGGAGCTGGGATGAGTGAGCCAGAGGCTCACACTGCCATTGCGATATTGATTCCTTTGCGTTTTTAGGCGGGATGATGGTGATGATACGCGCCCGCCTCAGGATAAAACGGAGCCGTTTCCGCCGTCACCGTGACCCCCAAATGGTCGAGCATCTGGGCGAGGACAGGATCAGGGCTGAATCGTAAATAATCAGCGGTGACCTCCAGCGGCACATGGCGATTGCCCAAGTGATAGGCCGCCCGGAGCAGTGTGGTGGGATCAGGGGCGGTAACCGTTAACACGGGTTCAGGTTGGGCCGTGATCTGGACAATCTCGCCAGTTTCGGCGTTAAGGTAGTCTCCTGCCTGCACCACAGTCCCCCGTGGGAGAGCGAGGGTGAGGGTCATTGAATCCACCGTGAAGTGATGGCGGGTACGAGTGCGATCGCTCGCCGTCAGGGGGAGGGTGTGGGCAGGAGTTTGATGGGGCGGACAATGGGGTAACCGCCGAACCAGTTTAAGCGACCTCAGTTCAACCATTACGGAGCGTCCTTAACGGCGACAAGCATCACTAAATTCCGGTTGACGACACAACTGCTCCATCTGAGAGCGGATTTGGCCGCGCACTTGGGCATTGCCTTGAGCCAAGCGCGTAATTTCATTGAACCGCCGATTGGTGAGGCCGTAGCTCTCCACAATACGAGCCGCGCGGCTGCAATATTCCTGGGCAATGTTGCCACCGGGCAAGCCACTAAACACCGCAGAGCAAACAATATTGGGGTTGCCGCCAGCATTGCGGATTTCTTGGGCGGCGGCGCGGCGATGGGGTTCCATGGCCAAGACTGCCTTGGCATATTTGGCGACCTCATCGGAATTGGGGGGATTTTGGGCATAGGCTGCCGTGCTTATGAGATGGGACGGGCGTGCCGTCAGATTCGGTGTGATGCCCATCACCGTGCTAGCCGTTGCTAAGAGGCTGATAAGCGCAAGGTTGCGCATTGAAACCCAAGGAAAAGTCGTCAACAAACGAACCATAATCGCCAACTGTCACAGTGAGAATGAATGGGAGTGCTAGAAAGTCTTACCCCTCTATGAACTATTTTAAAAACTAAAGTTCCAACTGGGGGAATAATCTCGTGAAACCTTAAGACTTGATGAGGTTTCGGTTAAGAATTCACCATGAATAGGGCCACTGATGGGGCACATTCGTCAGTCTAGGGCGGTTATTAATGCGAATCGAGCAGGACGAGTTGAGCCTGAGCATTGAAGAGGTGGCGGCTCATGCCGAGGGTGACGGCGATCGCAGCCATGGCTTCGGCGCAGGCCACCATGAAGAGGATCAGGAGTTGATAGGAAGCGGCTTCGAGGGGTGGGGAACCGCCGAGAACTTGACCGGTGAACATTCCCGGCAGTGTGACGAGGCCCACCACGGTCATGCGGTTGATCAGGGGCAGGAGACTGGCGCGGATCGCATCACGGCGATAGGTGGCGATCGCTTGCTGGGGGGTCGCGCCTAAACTGAGGTGGGTTAAGATTTCCACGGGATTGCGGCGCACGGTGGTGAGGAGGCGTTCCCCGGCGATCGTGGCGGCGTTCATCGCATTGCCCAACACCATCCCGGCCAGGGGAATAAAATACTGGGGGCTGTACCAGGTGGGGGGCTGAATAATCACGATCAGGGCATAGCTGAGGGTGAGGGCGGTACTGGCGAAGAGACTCAGCCAGAGGGTGGGCAACAGATTAAAGCCGGGGGTGTCAATCTGGTTATGGGCGGTGATGGCGGCAATGGTGAGCATGGCGAGGGCGATCGCCACCACGCTCCAGGGTTGATTGAGGGCGAAAATGAGATCGAGGATGGCTCCCGCTGCCATGAGTTGCAAGATCGCCCGGCCCGTAGCCATGAGCAAGTTTTGGCTTAAGTCCAAGCGTTGCCAGAGTGAGAGGGCGATCGCCCCCCCCATCAACGCCAAGGCAAAGGCTAAATCGAGGAAATCGAGGGGAATTACCGGCGCCATCCGTGCATCATCTCCATGACAAAATTAGAATAATCTGATTAGATCAGTTAAAAATTTTGATGGCATTAAGCGCGTGAATACAATTCCCCCGTTAGACCTAACCCGGCAATACCAAACTTTAGACGCTGAAGTCGGTCAAGCCGTGATGGAAGTCCTGCGTTCCGGTCGCTATATTGGCGGGGCCACCGTCGCTGCCTTTGAAACTGACTTTGCCCACTATATCGGAACCCAGCAGGCGGTGGGCTGCAACTCCGGCACCGATGCCCTCTATCTTGCCCTCCGCGCCCTCAACATTGGCCCCGGTGATGAGGTGATTACCACGCCCTTTACGTTCATTGCCACGGCGGAAGTGATTTCCGTCGTCGGGGCCACGCCGGTATTTGTCGAT